>PLLI01000063.1 GCA_003140915.1 Candidatus Omnitrophota bacterium | reverse complement strand
CATAGGTTTTCCTTCCTAAGGAGCGATATAGTTAGATGGTTTTCGCGACGCGGGCGTGACGGAATTGGCAGACGTGTACGGCTTAGGACCGTATGCCGCAAGGCTTGGGGGTTCAAATCCCTCCGCCCGCACCACTCTTCTTCGCTACAACAGTTAAACTGTAATGGAGCTTCGAAGGAATGCCTCTACGAAGCTTCACGAGTCTAAATATAGTAGCGAAGTAGGGCAGTTTTAAAAATCATCTTTACACGTTTAACAAAATTAAGTATAATAATTTTCTTATTCGAGGAAAGGAAGAACAGCGTCTCCTGAGTCAGAGGAAGGAAAACAGTCCCNNGAATTGTTTTTCGCCCTTCGCCCTGCCAGAAGTCAAGGAAGGAAAACAGCCCTGAACCATTTATCGTAGTCGGGGTTCAGGGCGTTAGAAGGAAACTTTAGATTTCCTTCTAAGGAATAAAAATCGAATAAGATTTGTATTCGTGCCGAAATGAGATTTTTACGACGCCCGCATAGCTCAATTGGCAGAGCAGGACACTCTTAATGTCAAGGTTCCAAGTTCGATTCTTGGTGCGGGCACCACTAAACGATTTTGCCTTCGGCGCCAAAAAGTGTGGAATTGTTTTTCGCCCTTCGCCCTGCCAGAAGTCAAGGAAGGAAAACAGCCCTGAACCATTTATCGTAGTCGGGGTTCAGGGCGTTAGAAGAAACAGCGGTGTCTGATTCAGAGGAAAGGAAGAATAGCATTTCCTGAGTCAGAGGAAGGAAAACAGTCCCGCCTGGAAAATAACTGAAGGCGGGACGTTAGAAGGAACAGCGGCGTTTCACTCAGAAGAAAGGAAGAACAGCGTCTCTGTAATTTACTAGGATAAGCGTTAGGAAGGAAAACCATAGGTTTTCCTTCCTAAGGAGTGATATAGTTAGACTGTAGTCACGACGCGGCGGTAATTCAGTGGTAGAATGCGACCTTGCCAAGGTCGATGTCGTGGGTTCGAAACCCATCCGCCGCTCCAAATTTCGCTATAAGTGAACTCGGGCGAAATTTTCATAGGGGAAAACGTAGTTTTCTCCTGCAGCCAGCCCCGCTCTGCGGGGCTGGCTGCAGGACACTTTTCCTCCGGGAAAGTTGCCCTAATGACGTTCGCTCGCAAAAGGAGGTTAGATTACATTTGCTCGCTCACTGTCACCCCTTTCCTTATCGGAAATTCTGACGGTGAACTGGCTTAGTCTGTATTTAAGAGAAGGGAAATATTTCCCCTTCTCTTAAAATCTTAACCCCTTTACATAAGTGTCGCTTCGCGACCCTGTATGTAAAGATGCTGTACGAAATTTCGGAGAAATTTTCTAGACGCTAGCACATAAGGAGATTTACTATGAAAATCATGGAATTTTTGAGCAAGAAGGCCATAACCGCGAACCTTAAGGCCTCGGATAAAGAAGGCGTGATCAGGGAAATGGTCGACCTTCTCGCAAAGTCCGATGAGATCAAGAACAAGGAGGATCTTGTCAAGGCCCTGCTGACCAGAGAGTCGTTGGGTTCGACCGGCATAGGGCAGGGAATAGGGATACCGCATGCAAAATCAGCCAATGCGAAGAATCTCGTGGCCGCATTCGGCCTGTCTCAGAAGGGCGTAAACTTCGATTCTCTGGACGGAGAGCCGGTTTACATATTTTTCCTTCTGATAGCTCCTGAGGAATCGGCCGGCCCACACCTGAAAGCGCTCGCCAGGATATCCCGCATGTTGAAAGACAAATACTTCAGGGAGATGTTGAGGAAAGCCAAGGACGAAAAAGAGATACTCCATATAATTCAGGAAGAAGACTCGAAGAAATACTAGAATGAACCCCGCCCTTCCTAAAGGGTGGGGTTCAGGAAAAGGAAGGGCGGGGTGAAGATAGACGATCTTTTACAAAATATCCAGGATAGGTTCGGATCTAAGGTCATCAAGGTCGACAAGAAAAACCAGAAGAGGGCGTATGTCGATATCTATCCCAAGGACATAGTCGAATTCACAAAATATATTTTGAAGGACCTGAACCTTAGGTTCAATATAGCTTCAGCCGTAGACGATTTTGATGCGATAGAGATATTGTACCATTTTGCACATGATGGTTCCGGTTTTATAATTTCTTTACGGGCCATTATAGAAGAGAAAGAGGACCCGCATATCGATACCATAACCGCTGTGACGAGGTCGGCATGGTGGATAGAAAGGGAGATACACGAATTATTCGGCGTTCATTTCAACGGTAATTCAGACCTGAGGCCGCTCTTACTTCCGGACGACTGGCCTAAGGGCGTCTATCCTTTGAGGAAAAATTTTATCGTCCCGAAAAGGGATTCGAGGAAGGCCTGAGATGAGCCATAAAGCGCACATACCGATAGGACCATATCATCCGTTGCAGGAAGAGCCGGAATTTTACAAGCTCGTCGTAGAGGGTGAGAAGGTCGTGGACGTCGATGTCCGCATCGGATGGAACCACCGCGGGATAGAGAAGATCTCAGAGTCGAAATCCTTCGATCAATCGATATTTATCGTCGAGCGTATCTGCGGTATCTGCTCGTCGAGCCATCCGATAACGTGCGTTCAGGCGATCGAGGACCTCGCGGGTATCCCGGTCCCGGAGAGGGCACTCTATATTCGTTCGATAATACAGGAGCTTGAGAGGCTCCATTCGCACTTGCTCTGGGCGGGCCTGGCAGGCCACTTTCTAGGCTATAACACCATATTTATGTGGGGCTGGAAATACAGGGAGCCCGTTTGCGACATAATGGAGACCGTTACCGGCAACAGACAGAATTACGCGATGATGAAGGTGGGCGGAGTAAGGCGTGACATAGAAAAAGAGCACATACCTTATATATTGAAACGGCTTGATGAATTGATAAAACAGCTCGACATGCTTCGCGGCGCCATCCTTGATGACCCGGTGCTTCACGCCCGCCTCAAGGGCGTCGGTATATTGACGAAAGAGAAAGCGATAGACTATGCCGCGCTCGGCCCTACTGCAAGGGCCTCCGGTGTCGACATAGACGTCCGCCGTGATCATCCGTACGCTGCATACGACAGACTGAAATTCGATGTCATCACACGCCCCGAGGGAGATGTCTTCGCGAAGGTCGTCGTGAGGATACTGGAGATGTATGAGTCGATAAGCATAATAAGGCAGTGCCTTGATAAATTACCGGGCGGCCCGATAGATTCAAACCCTAAGGATATCCCCCCGGGCGAAGGCATAGGCCAGGCTGAGGCGCCCAGAGGCGAATGCTTCCATTATGTGAAATCGGACGGGACAAACTCACCGGTCAGGCATAAGGTCAGGGCGCCGACATACATGAATTTTCCGACTTTTAGGGAAACGGTCATAGGCGAAACCGTTTCCGACGCGACAATAATACTCGCGGCCATCGATCCCTGCTATTGCTGCACGGAAAGGATGCTGATAGTGGATCCGAAAGATAAGGAACTCTTCGGTGTCCAGGAACTTATAAGGCTGTCACAAGAGAAAACCATGAAACTTAAAGAGAAGATGGGATTTAGATAGACGATGCTTCACAATCCTCTTATATTATTGATCGCCGCCCCAATTGTTATGGGCGCTATATGTGTTATATTACCAGATCGCATCAAGGTCTTTATCAAAATAGCGGCCTCGTTTGTCTGTCTTGCCTCTTTTGCCGGCACGATATTCGTCTTTTTAAAAAAACCGCTTGTATATAATTACGACTCGTATACTGTGTTACTCGCCGATAATTTATCAGGATTTATTGCCGCTGCCATCGCTGCCTTCGCGCTTCTTATTACTATATATTCGTTCGGTTTTATCGAAAGGTCTTTCGGCCGTTATTTTGGCTATGTCCTGATGACGCTGGGTGCTTCTATGGGAGCCGTCTTTGCCAACGACATGATAGTCCTTTTGACATTTTGGGGGTTCCTTGCGGCGATGCTCTACCTCATGGTGAACTTAAAAGGCACGGATGCTTCTGCTGCTGCGGCAAAAAAGTCCCTGATAATGATAGGCGGCACAGACGCCCTGATGGTATTCGGCCTATGTCTTGTCTGGTCGATGACGAAGACCTTCATGATGAGCGGAGTGCGTATCCCGCTTTCGAGCGCGCCCGCATATGTAGCATATTTCTCCCTCGCCATAGCGGCCTTTGCAAAAGCAGGAGCTATGCCATTTCACTCATGGCTCCCGGACGTCGCCGAATTCGCGCCTGCCTCCGTTACGGCATACCTGCCGGCTTCTCTGGACAAGCTCCTCGGCATATATCTTCTTGCCAGGATATCTTTAAGCCTCTTCGCCGTCAACGGCGTTACGAATACCGTATTGGCCGTTGTCGGCGCCGTGACGATAATCTTCGCCGTCATAATCGCTCTCGTTCAGCATGACCTGAAACGGCTTTTGGGATATCACGCGGTTTCCCAGGTGGGATACATGGTGCTTGGGATTGGGACCGGTAACCCGATAGGAATAGCGGGCGGGCTGTTCCACATGTTGAATCACGCGGTCTATAAATCATGCCTCTTTTTAAGCGCCGGCAGCGTTGAAAAAAGATCAGGCACGGCGGACCTTGATAAACTCGGCGGGCTGGCCAAATACATGCCGGTCACTTTTGCCGCATTCCTTGTGGCATCGTTATCGATCTCCGGCATCCCGCCGTTTAACGGCTTCGTTTCGAAATGGATGATATACCAAGGCATAATAGCATCGGCCGGCCCTAAAAATCCTCTCTGGATCGTATGGCTCGTTGCCGCGATGTTCGGTAGCGCCCTTACTGTGGCGAGTTTCATGAAGCTTCTGCATTCGGTTTTTCTCGGCAGGCCCGACAGAGAGCTTAAAGATGTAAAAGAAGTCGGCTTCGCGATGTCGTTTCCTGTGATCGTTCTTGCGCTCGTATGTTTTATATTCGGAGTATTCGCATTTATCCTGCCGCTCCCGGTACTTATCGCGCCGGCAATAGGGCTCTCCATAGTATATTTAGGATCATGGAGCCCGGTCATTGCCACGATCCTTATAATAACAGGCATAACGGCGGGCATATTCGTATATTACGTTTTTAGATCGAAAAAAACATTCCGTACCGTATCAATATTCGTCGGAGGCGAAGATGTCGAGACGCTTGGCCGCATATCGGGCACAGATTTTTATGATACGATAAAAGACATGAAAGCGCTGGGAGGTATTTATAAAAAGGAAGCCGCAGGGGGCCTTGATCTTTATAATATCACGCGAAACGCCGTTTACTATTTCACGAGACAGCTCCAGCACCTGCATAACGGGGTGCTGCCGACTTACCTCGTCTGGTGCCTTCTGGGTATGATAGGGATGTTCCTTGTAGTATTCTTGAGGTGGCAATGGTAGAGATACATCTTCTAATATTATTTATGATAGCCGCCGCCGTGATCGCGGTCCAGGCGAAGGATCTCCTTTCGAGCGTTATCGCCATCGGCGCTGTCGGCATAGGCCTGTCGATGGTATTTCTGGCGCTGAAGGCGCCGGACCTTGCCATCATGCAGCTGGTCGTAGAAATACTGAGCCTTATAATCCTGATCCGCGCCACGATCAGAAAGGACCTGCCGTTCTCCGTGTCGGGAAGATGGTTCTTTAACACTTCCTCCGTGGTCCTATTTTTGATCGTCTTTTTAACAGCCGCGAATCTTGCGCTAAAGAAGACTTCATCTTTCGGCAGCCCGGCCATGGGGACGGCCAATATTTATATAGAAGGAGCGAAAAGTTTAAAAGTGGCCAACGTCGTGGCCTCGATAACGCTCCATTTCAGGGCGCTCGATACGCTCGGAGAAGTGACGATCCTCTTCACGACTATCGTCGGGGTTCTTGCGATCGCCCGTAAAGTCGGGCATGAAAAGGCGGACCGGTCATGAAATATATCAGGGAAGATAAAGGTATGACCTTGATCGTCAAGAGCGTAACGCGCCTTACGCTCGGTTTCATACTTTTATATGGTATATACATAACGCTCAACGGCCATGCCGGGCCGGGCGGCGGATTTGCGGGCGGCGTCATCGTAGCGCTGTCGTTCGTACATATAATGCTCGCATTCGGCAAAGAGGTCGCGTTAAAGCGCCTCCGTGCCTGGTTGCTGCGCGTTTCAATAGGCATAGCCGCGTTAATATTTTTATATGTGGCGGTCATAAGATCTTCGTTCGTTTCGTGCCCGGTCTTCAGCACTGAAGTGATAATACCGTTATGTGAAATGGTGATAGTGGGCGGCGGGCTATTTGCCATATTCATAGCGCTCGTGCTTTTGAGCAAGGGCGACAAAGACGCAGAGTAAAGGAAAAATTCAATGACGGTTTATATATTGTGCCTCATATTATTTTCGATAGGGCTCTACTGTGTAGTGAGAAAAAGGAATCTTATAAAAATAATAATAGGTATCGGCATAATGGACTATGCGGTCAATCTTTTCTTTGTCCTTATCGGTTATCGAGAGGGAGGGCGCTCTCCGATCTTTGCATCCGACCAGGTGATAGATAAGATGGTCGATCCGTTGCCGCAAAGCCTTGTCCTGACTTCGATCGTAATAGGGCTTGCCATTACCTTGTTATTGGTTGCGATCGCGATAAGGATATATGAGAAATACGGCACATTCGATATAACGAAGATAAACAAACTTAAAGGATAAAATAGCTCACTCATGATATCGCTATTATTGATAATTCCGCTTAGCTCGGCATTCCTCATCCCGATAATAGGAAAAAGGATAAAATGGACTGGCGGGGCAATTTCATCTCTTGCCGCCTTCGCGCTTGCCGCGAATAGCTTCGTGATAATATCGAATTTAATGAAATATAAAACCCTCTTGTACAAATTCGGCGCATTTCCGCCGCCTGCCGGCATATCGCTCATCGTCGACGGCCTCTCCGTTTTTCTGCTAATCACCGTCAACGTAGTGGCGTTCCTCATAGCGCTCTTTTCGATGGATTACATGAAACAATACACGGACAGGTGGAAATTCTATACGCTCTTTATGTTCATGTTGGCCGGCGTGAACGGCGTATTGATCGCCGGAGACATCTTTAATTTATATGTATTCCTGGAGGTAGCGGCGATAGCCGGATATTTCCTGGTGGGTTTCGGAGTGAGGGACGAAGAACTGGAGGCGGCTTTTAAATACGCCGTGATGGGCTCGGTCGCTTCGATATTCATACTTCTAGGCATAGGGCTTCTTTACAGTTATACCTCTACTCTGAACATGGCGGAGATGGCCCGGATTTTGCCGCAAACCGGCACAAGCAGTCTTGTAACATTCGTCAGCGTATTGTTCCTGATGGGATTCGGCCTTAAGGCCGCGCTCGTCCCGTTCCACTCGTGGCTTCCTTACGCGCACTCCCAGGCGCCCGCACCGATATCCGCGATGCTCTCCGGTGTTTCCATAAAGGTCCTTGGCATATATGCCCTGGCGCGTATATTCTTTAACGTCCTTGGTATGACGCCGGCAGTTTGTTTTATATTGATCGCGTTGGCAGTTCTCTCCATGGTCGCCGGCAGTATCATGGCGTTCGGGCAATCGGATATCAAGAGGTTATTTGCCTATTCAAGCATAAGCCAGATAGGATACATAGCTCTGGGTCTCGGTATCGGCACACCGCTTGCGATATCAGGCGCACTCTTCCACCTCTTCAATCACAGCATCTTTAAATCGCTCCTGTTCCTGAATTCCGGCTCGATAGAATATGCCGCCGGAACACGCGACCTGAACAGGATCCGGAACGTGATCAGGGAAGACCCCGTTACCGGCTATACGAATTTAATAGGCTCTCTGTCCATCTGCGGCGTGCCGCCTCTCGGAGGTTTTTGGAGCAAATTGATAATTATCCTCGCCTGCATTCAGGCAAATCACCCGATCCTTGCGTTCGTTGCCGCAGTGGTCAGCATGCTGACGCTCGCATATTATTTCAAAGCGCTTACACCGGCCCTCTTTGGTACTCATGCAACAGCCGGCATTAAGGCTTCTGGAAGGAAGATATCGTTCGCCATGGCTGCTCCTATGGTCATCCTGGCCATTTTGGTTGTAATAAGCGGCATGATGTTATTGCCTAACCCCGGGAGGGAGCTCCTTAAGGGCGCGGCGAACGTATTACAGAACGGCAGGAACTATGGTAAGTAAAATACTTATCTTCATGCTTTGGTTTTTAGTGTGGTTACTATTATCATGGCCGCCGAGGATATCGAGCTTCATTACGGGGGCGCTTGTCTCCGCATTTGTATCTTTCATGACGATGGATATTCTTGTAAAAGACCGCCCTTCAGGACGGAGCCCTTTGCGTTACCTGTGGTTCGTATATTACATCATCATATTTTTATGGGAATGTTTAAAGGCTAACATAGATGTGGCGTGGAGAGTTCTTCATCCGAAGCTTCCGATAAGGCCGGCGACCATTAAGATCAGGACAGACCTTAAGTCTGATATCGGGCTCACGTTCCTGGCAAATTCGATAACCCTGACCCCCGGGACCACGACGATAGACGTAGACAAACAAAACGGATATATTTATATACACGTGCTTTTTCTAAAAGAAGGCTGTCCGGACCATGATATGAGGCTGCCCGTTGTCAGTAAATTCGAGCGTATATTAAAAAAGGTATTCGAATGATTATGGAAAACTTAATGTTGAGCTGGCAGTCCAATTTTCTGTCCAGGGCTTTTCTGTGGCTTATCATATCCGCTATCCTTTGTCTTTATAGAGTACTGAAAGGCCCGACGGCGCCGGACAGGGCCGTCGCTGTCGATATGCTGGGCATACTGATCGTCGGATTTTGCGCTATCCTCAGTATCTCTACCGGGAGGGACTGGTATATAGACATAGGCCTGGCGTGGGCCCTGCAAAGTTTTATCGGCATAATGGCGCTGGCAAAATATCTGGAGGGGAAAGATTTCGATGAATGAGACCATAGGAATCTCGCTGATCGTAATAGGGTTGGTCTTCGACTTTTTAGGCTGCCTGGGGCTGGTGAGGTTTCCCGACGTCTACACCCGCCTTCAGGCATCCGCGAAATGCGTTACTCTCGGGACGTGCGGCATACTTTTCGGGCTATTCCTCTTTAAGGGGTTTAGCGCTACGGGGATGAAGGCGCTGTTATGCCTGGCGTTCATACTGCTGACGGCCCCCGTATCGGCGCATGTCCTGGCCAGAGGTGCCTACAGGTCCGGGGTGAAGCCTTGTAAGGATACGGTGATCGATCAATACGGTGAAAGCATCAATAAATAACGGGAGGAATGTTCTTTATGGATGCGAAACAGATCGGGCTCAAGGCGATTTCGATGGCGGATAAAGTATATGAGATATTGAATTTGATCGAAGAAGGGTTCATGAAAAATAAGATGGATTTCCTGACCGCGGCAATGCAGGAAGAAGATGAGATCAATAGGATGGAGAGGCTCTTGACCGATGATATAATGGGGCTTGCGAGGAAGGCAACGGCCCAGAACAGAAAAAAGCTCTCCGTCATGGCGCAGATGGTCGAGATGCTTGAGCGGATGGGAGACGAGGCAGCGGGTCTTGTCGAGAGGATCGAGGTCAAGGTGCATGAGAAACTTCTGTTCGATGAAGAGGCGGTTACGCAGTTCAACGAAACATATGGTTCGATGAAGGCGTCCGTTGAGATGATGAGGGATTTTTTGCGCACCAAAAGCCCTGTAGTAAAGAAAAATGTCATAGATAACGGTCTGCATGTTAAAGAACTGGTCGAGCGCTACAGGGTCCGGCACGCGGACAGGCTTGTCCGGGGCGCATGCACCCCGATGGGCGCGAACATGTATTTCGACATGCTCGATTTTACCGGCAACCTTGCCAGGCATTCTTCGAATATAGTCAAATTAGGATAAATCGGTGAAACTACCAAAGATAAGAGAGCTGATAGAGGCAGTGACGGCATTAATAAAGGGGCCGTACACTTCCGATTTTCCGCATAAGGAACATCACCCGGCCAAAAGGTTCCGTGGTAAACCGGAATATTCCAACGAAGGCTGCATAGCCTGTACGGCGTGTGCTTTGGTCTGCCCGATGCGGGCAATAGAGTATAGAGATGTCGTGACTAAGGAAAAAGCGACAAGAAAAATGATCCTCCATCTCGACGAATGCCACTATTGCGGGCAATGCAGCGCACTCTGCACTACGAGAGATGACGATCCGCCGGGCATCCGGCATACCACCAAATTCGACCTGGCAGGTTTTGACAGGGCACAGATGGTCTCGACTACCGACGAGAAGGAACTGGCCCTATGCGAAATATGCGGGGATGTGATAACGGCCAAGGCGCATCTTGAATGGGTTGCCCGGAAGCTCGGGCCGCTGGCATTCTCGAATCCGACACTTTTCGTGGAGTCTCTAAAAGGGATGGGATTTGCCGAAGGAGTCGTTCAAGCCGCGCGGGATTATGTTACGCGAAGTGACCGGATAAAGGTGCTTTGCGCGAAATGCCGGAGAAAGGCCACACTTGAGAAGTTCTGAACTTAAGGCCAAAATAAAAGGCAAGGTCGCGATAGTCGGTATAGGTAATATCATACGAGGTGATGACGGCCTGGGCCCCAAATTCATAGAACTGATGAAGTCGCGAGGCCTCGCCGCGCATCTCTTCGACTGCGGGACAGCGCCCGAAAATTATATATTTCCCATACTTTCCACTTCCTGCGATACCGTCATCCTGATAGACGCCGCGGATATGGGGATAGCGCCCGGCGGCATAAAGATATTCGCCCTGGAAGAGATCGCGAACGTCAGCTTTTCGACACACAATCCGTCCCCAAGGCTCTTCACCGATCTTTTAAGGACCGGCAAAGATGACCTGAATATATTCGTAGTTTCCATGCAACCAAAGACAACCACCCTGGGCTCTCCCATGAGCGCGGAAGTGCTGCGCGGGCTGGATACGCTTGGGGATGCTTTTTCGGAAGCCCTTAATGCCTGACGCGATTATTGAAAAGATAGGTGATCCTCCGTCTCCCATAAGCCTCTTCAAGACAATCGCGCCTTATCCCTACACCTTTTTTCTCGACAGCGCCCTTCAAGATAAGCAGCTGGGCAGATTTTCATTTTTGGGATGTGAACCATTCCTCGTTTTTAAGAGTAAGGGCGACCGTATTTTTCTGGAATGGGCGGACGGCGAGGCCGAGTCTTTCAGGGCGAACCCTTTTTCGGCGCTAAAAGAGATATTCAAAAAATATAAATGCGGGAACCAATGCAGGCAGGTGCCATTTATCTCCGGCGGGGTCGGGTATTTTTCATACGACATGAAAAACTTCGTAGAAGACCTTCCGGATATTGCCATCGACGATCTGGGCATTCCGGACTGCATGATGGGATTTTACGACGTTGTCATAGCGTACGACCATTTAGAAGAAACCGCATATATTGCGAGCTGCGGTTTGCCGCATTCTGGGGCCAAACGCGCCCGGAGGCAGCGTGATCGCCTGGCAGAATTTAAAGCGAGGATAAAGAAGCGAACTCCTGGCCAGGCCTATCTGTCAGGGCCGGTACCGGGCCGGTTGATATCCAATTTTTCAAGGTCCGGCTACATTGATGCTATAGAGAAAGCCAAGCTATACATAAAGAAAGGCGATATATATCAGGTCAATCTCTCGCAAAGGTTCCAGACGGATTTAAATATGGATCCTTCGAACCTTTATTCAAAGCTAAGGGCGATCAGTCCGGCGCCATTCGCGTCTTATCTAGGGTTCAAAGATGTCACCATATTGAGCTCGTCGCCGGAAAGATTTTTGTTGAAAAATGGCCGCTATATAGAGACAAGGCCGATAAAAGGCACGCGGCCGCGGGGCGCGGACAACGAAATGGATCTGCTCCTGGAGCGCGAATTGATCGACAGCGTCAAGGACAACGCCGAGCATATAATGATAGTCGATCTCGAGCGCAACGACCTCGGCAAGATATGCGATTATGGGAGCATAATGCCGGCCGGCCCGGCGATCGTAGAGAGATATTCGAACGTCTTTCATCTCGTCTCGACCGTCTCAGGGAGGCTCAAAGAAAGCACAGATTCCGTTGACTGCCTCCTGGCAGCTTTTCCCGGAGGTTCGATAACCGGCGCGCCCAAGGTCAGGGCGATGGAGATAATAGAAGAGCTCGAGCCGGTCAGGCGTTCGATCTACACGGGCGCTATCGGCTATATCTCGTTTGACGGAGAGATGGACACTTCCATAGCCATAAGGACACTGATAGTAAAGGACGGCAAGGCCTATTTTTCGGTAGGCGGCGGGATCGTAGCGGATTCGGATCCGGGAGCGGAATATCAGGAGACGCTCGATAAGGCTAAAGGGATAATGCTTGCCCTGGGCCTGTCGGGATCGCAGGGCAAGAAAGAGATGATCGCATGCGAAAGATAAAAGCGTGGATCAACGGCAAGTTCCTCGATGTCGGCGAAGCGAAGATATCCGTCTTCGACAGAGGGTTTCTATACGGCGACGGCCTCTTTGAGACGATGCGCAGTTACGGCGGAAATATTTTTAAATTGGCCGAGCATCTTTCACGATTGTTCTATTCTTCCAAGGTCATTAAGCTTAAAATCCCATATTCTAAACGCACGCTTGAAGGAGCGTTGTATAAAATTCTAAAAGTTAATCGTCTCGATGATGCTTACATTCGTCTTACGCTTACGAGGGGAGACGGCCCATTTACGCTAAAGAAAGATGGCCGGTCGAGGCCGAACGTCGTTATATCGGCGAAAGAGTTTAGAGGATATCCGCAGCGTTTCTATTCCGCCGGTATAAACGCTCAGATTTCCGATATCCGGCAGGATGAGCGCTCTCCTCTTTCAGGGATCAAGACGCTGAACTTTTTAGGCCATATTCTCGCGAGGATGCGTACGCAGGAAGACGGATTTAATGAGGCAATCATTACGAATACGGAGGGGCGCATAGCCGAAGCTGCTACGGGCAATATATTTCTCGTGAAGAGAAGACTGCTTTTAACTCCTTCGCTTGACAGCGGAATCCTGCCGGGGATTACCAGGGGCGTCGTTATTCGGATAGCGAAAGGCTTGAAGATAAGAGTATCGGAAAAACCGATATCCGCCGGAGGATTGATAAGTGCCGACGAAGTTTTTTTAACGAATTCCCTGGCGGAGATCCTGCCGGTTGTAAAGATAGGCCGCGCCGAAATCGGAAAAGGCCGTCCGGGCGAAATAACAAAACTGCTTCACGCATCCTACCGGAAGATGGTATAATCGAATTATCGTATGGGCCCAAACAGATACAAAGTAATATACGCGGATGACTGCCTTATGGTGGTAGATAAATCCTCCGGCCTCCTCATCATACCGACGCCGAAAAAAGAACAGAATACGTTGACCAGCCTCTTAAACATGGAACTCGACCGCCGCGGCATAGAAGCGAACGCTTACCCCTGCCACAGGCTCGACCGTGAAACTTCGGGATTGATCGTCTATTCAAAAGGTAAGGCGGTGCAGAAGCTCCTGATGGAACAATTCCAGAAGAGAGAGGTAAAGAAAAGTTACATAGCCATAGTACAGGGTGTGGTCAATAAAGACTCGGATACAATAAAAAGCGCTATATATAACCGTAATAAGGGCCGGTATGAAGCGGCTATAACAAAATATCGAGTACTACAGCGCCATCGCGATCTGACTGTTCTGGAGGCGGAACCCGTCACGGGCAGAACGAACCAGATCCGCATACATTTTCAGAAGATGGGCCACCCCATAGTAGGCGAGAGGGTCTACGCGTTCAGGAAAGATTTTAATCTGAAATTTAAGCGGCTTTGTCTGCATGCCGCTAAGATAGCGTTCAAACATCCGGTTACCGGAGAGGCGATGGAATTCGAATCGCCTTTGCCGGAAGAAATAGAAAACCTTATAAAAGGAAGGAGCTGAAGCATGGCAAAGGGCGGGGCTCATTTANNTTCATTTAACACCGGAAGGTTACGAGAAACTCAGAAAAGAACTCGAGCATTTGAAGACCACCAAACGCAGGGAGCTTTCGAAGGCCATAGGCGAGGCCAGGGCGCACGGTGACATAAGCGAGAACGCCGAGTATGATTCCGCCAAAGATGCGCAGGGCATGAACGAAAAGAAGATAGCCGAACTCGATGCCAAACTTGCCAACGCGCAGATACTTGACAACGCCGAGATATCGAAAGATGAGGTGCTGATAGGCGCGACCGTGAAACTTAAGGACATGGACTCCGGCGAAGAGCTCGAATACATGATCGTCGCGGAAGAGGAGGCCGACTTTGCCGCGAATAAAATTTCCATACAATCGCCCGTAGGGACCGGTCTCCTGAACCACAAAAAAGGCGATGTCGTGGAGATACAGGTGCCGCGCGGCATATTGAGATATAAAGTCCTGAAGATCAGCAGATAGGTATCTATCGATGGAAAGGCTTGAAAAGCTCTTCGAGTTGTCCGGGCCCGACATGGAGAAGATCGTCGAAAGCTTCATCCTCGAGATGGAGAGGGGGCTCGCCGGCGAAAAAAGCTCCCTCAAGATGATACCCACGTATGTGCGGATGCCCACCGGAAAAGAGAAGGGGAAATTCATAGCGATCGACCTGGGCGGGACGACCTTCAGAGTCCTGGAACTGACGCTGAAAGGCGATCGTAAGATCGGGCGTACCGGCATAATGAAATTCGTTCTCGAGAAGAAGTACGTGACAGGCAGCGCCGAACTATTTTTTGATTTCATCGCCGACAATGTAAATATTTTTTTACGAAAATATAAACTGACCGATACCTCTACGCTCGACCTCGGATTCACGTTTTCATTCCCTATCCGGCAGACGGGCATAGCAAGCGGGACCCTGATCTGCTGGACCAAAGATTTTAACATCAGCGGAGTAACGGGGAATGACGTCGTAAAATTGATGAGGGAAGCCTTCCGCCGGAGAGGAATTAAAAATATCGATATTGCCGCACTGGTGAACGATACGGTCGGCACGCTTGCCGCAAAAAGTTATGAAGAGCCGGATTGCGACTTGGGCGTCATCATCGGGACGGGAACGAATGCCTGCTATCCTGAAAAGTCGAGAGGCCGCATGGTGATCAATATCGAATGGGGTAATTTCAACAAGCTCGCTTCAACGCCGTATGACAGGCAGTTGGATGAAGAGTCCGATAACCCGGGACAGCAGATGCTGGAGAAAATGGTCTCCGGGATGTATTTAGGCCGGATCGCCGGGCTCGTGCTCAAGGTAGAAGGATTTAAAACGGAACATATGTCGGCAATAGAAGGCGACATGACAGACGATCTCAGAGTAACAGGGCGACTGCTTGGAAGACTGGGTATTGTCAAATCCTCGCTTAAAGAGAGGCGCATGTTTAAAAAAGTATGCGGGATCGTCTCTTGCCGCGCCGCGCGAATAAGCGCTTCCTGTATAGCGGCCATCATCAGGCGGATGGATCCGCATCTGTCCGGGACTCATACGGTAGCTGTCGACGGTTCTGTCTTTGAAAAACATCCGACATTCTCACAAAACATGGAAAATGCCCTGAAAGAGATATTCTCCCGTAAAGCATCCCGCATAAGATTGGCCCTTACCAAAGACGGCTCCGGTAAAGGCGCCGCTATAATAGCCGCTGTAGCTGGAAAATATGAAAAATAGTTTTAAAAATTATTCCGGATGGCTTTGGGGATCATTGGGAATAATATTCCTATTCACGGTTTTATTGGTGATCAGGTGGCAAACCCTTCCGGTATTCCTCGATATCTACTATCATACAAGCTGCATGGCCGGTTTCCGGGAAGCAGGCGGAGTGGTCCTACATGATTTCTGGGAGTACGCTCCGGCCGGGAGGCCGCATCTCTATCCGCCGCTCTTTCCAATCATAATGCTGGGTTTGAATAAGCTGGGGCTGCCGGCCCTATCGGTAATGAGGCTCGTATCCGTCGCGATATATCCCGCCTTGCTGATAACTATATTATGGGTTGTGACAAAGCTTTATAACGACAGGTGCGCTTTCTTTACCGTGCTCGCGGCATCCGTATCGTACACATTTTTCATTAATATAATCGCCGCGATCCCGTCCGCGATAGCCCTTATAATCTTGGTCCTTATATTTTACGCGATCGAGGTCAAAAGGACTCTTTGCGGCATGCTTCTGATGGGCTTATTGTTTTATACGCACGGCGCTCTTCCGTGGATAAGTGTTCTGACGATCGTGTCTTACAGCATATTCCGGAAGGAAAGCCGGGGGCCGGTGTTTTTGATAATATTGGGCGGCGTATTTTTAGGCAGCCCATGGCTATTCCACATGGTGGCCAATAAAGCATATTTTTTACCGGTCAATAGCTACATCAACCGTTATTTCGAAGCCAATATCTGCCTATATATATTCGCCGCTATAGGTATCTTTATCGCATTGAGGCGTAAGGGGCGCTATCTATTTTATCCGGCTATGCTTGTATGCATGGCGCTGGTGATACGTCACTATGCATTCAGGTTTTTATGCGGGGAAGGTCTTCTGCCTGTTATATTTTTAGCCGGTATAGGACTGGATGGATTTTACGGCAAAGCAGCTGCATTTTTAAAAGAGCGGACCCGCTCCGCGGCATACACCGTGCTATTGCCATGGCTCATCTTTTATTTTGCTCTCCTTTATTCGCCGGTCATATATCACAACGAAAAGGGATTTTCCTTTACCGCCGCAGGATCGGCATTTTCAAAATTTGTTAACTATGATCCAAAAAAGGCGGGCGGCTTCGGGTCAGCTATATACGCGGAGAAGTATATGGAAGAGCTCTTCGCTATAATCAGGTCATCCACGCGGCCGGATGAAATAGTTTACTCAAATTACAATTATGTCTCAGGCATCTTTTACGTATTCTGCGGCAGGGCTGCTTCCTCCGGCATGCTTAGTGAGGTAAAACCCGTATATTCTTCAAACCCTGTCCTTCTGGCCGCACTTGTAGTCTGGATAAAAAATCCGGAAGGCGTATTTGACCCGGAACTGAAGCTCCTTATCGACAAGCTGGGCCTCATCAAGGTCGCGGAGACCGAAATAGCGTATGTTTACAGAAATCCCGTTATCATAGCTCATAAGATAGTGGCCAGGCCGGTCATCTCTTCCGCCATGGTTTTCGCGATACTCTTTGCGTGGATAGCGGTGATCTTTCTCTCCGCAATCCTATAAAGAAGGAGAAGATGTTCAAGAGGTCGGGCAGGTTTTACGTATACATTGTTGAATGCGCGGACGGGACCTATTATACCGGTTATACCCCGCACATAAGAAGACGCATCAAGCTCCATAATGCCGGCAAGGGCGCAAGGTATACAAGGGACCGCAGGCCGGTTAAATTGGTATGGTGCAAAAAATATAGATATTTCAAGCGCGCGTTCAAAAAAGAGATCGCGATCAAGAAATTAAAACGCGCGGAAAAGGAGCGGATGGTAAATGAAGATAAAAAATAAGATAACGTTTTTCATTTTTATTGCATCTCTTATTATTTTTACCGAGTGCTCGAACGCCGATGTCGTCAGATTGAAGAAGGGCAGGGAGATAGAAGGCGCCATTACGGGTGAAACCAACGATACCGTTACCATCGACATAGGCATAGGCGAGGCCACGCTGAATAAAAGCGATATCGAGACTATCCGGCGCGCTGTAAAAGCGAACGCCGCCATCTATTATTTGCGCGCAATAGACATGGCGGATTACGGCAAATACGGCGCCGGCAAAAATAAGATCGAGGCGCTTCAGAAAAAGAATTTCATCCTGGACGCCAAAGAGCTCTCGGCGATACTCGATGACAACAAAAAGTGCCTCGATGAGATGGATAAGGGCCTTGCGATAAAAGAGTGTGATTTCTATTTTGAAGATAAATATAACCCCTTCGGAGGGAGCATTCAGAAACGCAACCAGAAGGAAGTCATGTATCTCCACAGCCTTCTATTATCGAGGGGCCGTTACTATGAAAGCCGGAAAGATTTTAGCCGGGCCGTAGACTCCTACCTTTCGGCCCTGACCTTTGCCGTCCAGATAGCTCAGGGCCCGGATCCGGAATTCCGGACCGCGGCTATCGTGACGGAAAAGGACGCCTACCCGATAATTGAGGAATACCTGAATTCAAAAAATACGGATCCAGCGATATGCAAAAAAATATTCGATTTTTTAAAAGACTACGATAAGCTTCATTTTTCCGCAAAGGATTTCATGACGGGCTGCAGGGACTTTTTCCTATCGCCGTTCAAATCATATAACAGGGAGATCACCAGGTGGGTGAGGGAAGACACGAAACCGGACGATAAGGCAAGGGCCAAGGCACAGGACTTTGCGGATGAGGTCACGAAACAGGCAAAAGAATTAGCGGATAGGTATTACGGGAATTTCATATCCGCGGCCGGGACAGATGCGGAAAAAGATTGGAAATCAGCGTCGGATGAATACGGGCAGCTTGTGAGCGAAACAAAGCCGCCTCTCCTGGAAGATGATGTGGACCTGAGCATCTTTGTGGCCAAAACATTAGGCAATGTGGAAGAATATGATAAAAAAGATCCCAAGATGGTTGCCGTGACCATATTGAGCGCGCTGTTGCCGTATGATAAAAGGAGCATGGACCTCTATCGTGAAAACCGGAAGGAATTAAAGAAACTGGAGTCCCTCGCGGCCCAAAAATGAAGCGTCTGTACCCGAATAGGAGAAGAAGATGAGAAAGATGCCGAAAGAATATGAGATAGGCGATAACGCTGTAGACGGCCTGATAACCAGGCTCGCCAAGACGGCCTGTTCTGCTGAAACCGAAGACCTATTGCGCGAAATACTGACGACCTCCGTCAAGCTGGGGAAGGAATGCGGTGATAAAGGGGACCTTAAACTTGTAAATAATACTCTCAAGGAATTGCGGTATTCCTTCAAAATATTTGCTCCTTATAGAGATGTCAAAAAGGTCATAATCTTCGGTTCGGCAAGGTCTAAGAAGACGTCGGCCGAATACAGGATGGCCGAAGAATTTGCGCGGAAACTGACCGCGAAAGGCTACATGATCGTGACCGGAGGCGGCTCTGGAGTTATGGAGGCCGGCAACAAAGGTGCCCGGGCGGGCAAGGAGTTCGCGCTTAATATCCGGCTTCCTTTTGAGCAAAAGCCCAACCCATACATAGATGAAAAAGACAAAATAATCAACTTTAAATATTTTTTTACAAGAAAACTGATCTTCGTCAAAGAGACCGACGCGACCGCCCTCTTCCCCGGAGGATTCGGCACGAATGACGAGGGGTTCGAGATGCTTACCCTGGTCCAGACCGGCAAATCGAAACCCAGGCCCATAGTCCTTATGGAGCCGGAGGGCTCGACATACTGGGAGGCGTGGAAGCGTTTTATAACAAGCCAGTTAGAGAGGAACGGGTTTATAGAAAAGAAAGATTTTAACCTCTTCCGTATTACTAGGACCGCCGATGAGGCGATCGGATATATCGAAGATTTTTACAGGGTATATCATTCGCTGAGATACGTTGCGGGCCTGACCGTATTAAGGCTGAACAGGGAACTTTCCGCAGGAACGCTGGGCCTTATAAATAAAAAATTTAAAGACATCCTGAAGGACGGCGGCATCAGGACCTCGCCTCCGACGGATAAAGAGATACAGGAAGGGGAATATCCCGGCCTGCCGAGGCTTGCAATGAACTTCAACATGCGCGATTACGGCAGGCTCTACGAAATGATAGGCGTCATCAATAAAGATTGAAGAAAATATGATAAATAGGGGATGGCGATATGCGTAAGCCAACCGTTTTAATTCTTGGCGCAGGTCCCGCAGGGATGGCAGCGGCATTTACCTTGCATAACGCCGGGAAATCCTTCCTGGTTATAGAAAAAGAGCGGGCGGTGGGCGGTTTATCGAAAACATTGCAATATCCGGAGTTTGCGACCGATATAGGCCCTCATAGGTTTTTTAGCCAACGCCGGTATCTGTATGATTTTTTGCAGGATCTGCTTGGCGAACGCTGGATAAAGGTAAGCAGGCATACATCGTTTTATTGGAAAGGTAAATTTTTAACTTACCCTATCGATATTAAAAATATATTATCCGAAGTGGGGTTGGTTAAAGTGAGCCAGTGTATCTTTGATTATTTATATGAACAGGCAAAAAATAAGTTTAAAAAAAGGCAAATCCGTTCATTTGAAGATTATGTCATTTCTAATTTTGGCAAAGCTTTGGCAAGACTGAATATGCTCGATTACACAGAAAAAATCTGGGGATTACCTTGTTCCGACATTTCTACGGATTTGGCAAAACAGAGGATAAAGAGGTTGTCGATAAAAGAACTCATCAGAAACGCTTTTGTAAGGCAAGAATCCGGCCAACCCAACACTTTGATCAGGGAGTTCTATTATCCTGACAAAGGCATAGGTTTGATCTGTGATAAAATGAAAGAGCGGATATTATCGAAAGATACAAAAAGTATAAAATTAAACAGCCATCCGGTTAAAATAAAACATAATGGCCGGAAAATAACGGAGGTCAGCGTAGTTGACCAGGGTGGCGTAGAGGCTATAGAGCCGGAATATGTCATAGCCACTATCCCCGTTACTGAGTTAGTCAATATGCTGGAACCGGTTGTGCCGGGCGAAATTTTACACGCTGCCGGTAATTTGAAATTCAGATCTCACGTCTCCCTTTTTTTAACCCTCAATAAAACGAAGGTCTCTTTTTATCAATGGATATATTTCCCGGATAAAGAAATTCCATTTGGCAGAATAACGGAGCCCAAAAACTGTAGTCCAAAATTATCTCCTCCGGATAAGACCTCTTTGCTGATCGAATTTTTTTGCTGGGAAAATGATAAAATATGGAGCGCTTCCGAAGGTGAGCTCTTGGCATTAGCTTTGCCATGGTTAAAAAGAGCGGGTCTTATTCAGGAAAAAGATATAATTGATAGCTATCTGCATAGAGAAAAATATGCTTATCCGGTTTATGAGTTAAACTACAAAGAGGATCTGGATAAAGTTAAAGATCGCTTAAGATCATTTGAAAATTTACAATGCATAGGCAGAAATAGTCTATTCAGATACAATAATATGGACCATTCATTGGAAATGGGGATTTTGTCGGCAAAGAGTATTATCGATGGCCGGCGATACGATGAAATAGAAGAGGTTGGTATAGAGCAGACGTACTTTGAGAAAGGTTATTTTAAATAAATGCAGCCGCATATGAATACGGGCCTTTACGCCGATAACCATAAGAAAGTGCTTTGGGGCCTATTGGTTATTTTATTAATTTCCATAGCTTTCCTTTCTATAAACCGGCAATTTAATCATGACGAATTTGAATCGGTCCATTCGGCATGGAAAATTATTCACGGAGAAAGAATATATATAGATTTTTTCCAGCACCATCACCCTTTTTTCTATTATTTATTGGTCCCGTTTATAAAAGCATTAGGTGAGACAAGTTTTACTATTGTTTGTATGCGTATTCTTATGCTTTCGATGCTCCTTTTGATTTTTACCGTAACTTTTCTTATCGCAAAAAAAGTCGGCGGTAAAGAAATAGGGATTATAGCTTTAATATTGTTATCTTCCACATCGATCTTTATCCGTAATGCAATTGAGATCAGGCCCGATGTACCCCAGACGTTGTTAAGCCTTATGGCCGTACTGTTCTTATTGAATTTTTATGAAAGCAATTCGCTGAAGGATTTAGCATTGAGCGCATTTTTTTTAGGCTTATCTTTTCTTTTCCTGCAAAAAGCCGTCTTTTTAGTTTTGCTGATATCAGCGTTGCTATTTTTTGAGGGTTTTAAGAAACCGGTCAGATTGAACGGTTTCGTATTGTATCTCTTTGTCTTCGTGCTGACGATAAGCCCTTATTATTTCTATTTAGGTTCTATCGATTCGTTGCAACAATATTGGTTTTTTAATTGGGTTATTAATTTTAAATGGATCAAACACTTCTATCCCTTTTATTACATGAAAGAAACATTATTGCAAAACGGATTATTTTGGGCCTTCTGGATACTCGGCATTTTATTTTTCTCAAAAACACTGCAGCAGAAAAGAATAGCGATTATTTCGCTGGCATTACTTTTTTCTGTTTTTTTTGTCCGGGTTCCATTTCGGCAATATTATATGGCGGCGATACCTTTTGCCGCGATCATTTCAGCTTTAGCGATCAATGCAATTTTTCATAATAGTAAAAGCATGCTTATTGCTTTGCTGGTTTTATCGATCCTATATCCATTATATAAAAGTGTATCCAGCGCTCTGGGACTGACTAATCATCGTCAATTACAAAAAATCGATTATGTCCTTTCCCTGACAGATAGCAAAGATTTTGTTTATGACGCAGATATCCAGTTCAATGTTTTCAGAAAAGATCCCGACTTCTTTTGGTTTTCTATCCAGGAGAATCTCCGTGGGATGGAAGGATTGGCAACCTATAAGGCCTTAACAAATTACGATTATGACNNCAACAAGTATATTCGATCCGTTAAATATAACGATTTATTTATAAGGACAAATTGAAATATTTTTTTGACAAAATAATAAAACCCTACATCATCCAGAATAAATATAAAAATTTATGCGAGATAGGATCCGGTAAGGGCGATCATGCAGATAAGCTGT
>PLLI01000003.1 GCA_003140915.1 Candidatus Omnitrophota bacterium | reverse complement strand
GAATGAGGCCGCTCTCCTTGCGGCAAGGAGAAATAAAGAGACCGTGACGATGTCTGAATTACAGGAAGCGATGGAGAGGGTGATGGCGGGCCCTGAAAGAAAATCCAAGATAATATCCAAAGAGGAGAAGTCGATAGTCTCGTACCACGAATCGGGCCACGCGCTTCTGGCCCTGATCATTCCGGGCGCTGATCCATTGCATAAAGTTTCGATACTCCCGCGCGGGATGGCGCTCGGTTATACGATCCGCCTCCCGATCGAAGACAGGTATATTGTCTCCAAGACTGAACTCATGGGAAGGATCGCGGGCCTTCTCGGCGGCAGGGCCAGCGAGGAGATAATCTTCCATGAGGTATCGACCGGCGCGCAGAACGACCTCGAGGTCGCGACGGCCCTTGCCCGGAAGATGGTGACGAGGTTCGGCATGAGCGAAAAGCTCGGCCATCTCACGTTCGGCCACAAAGAAGAGCAGATATTCCTGGGCAGGGACATGCTGGAGGAACGGAATTACAGCGACCAGACGGCCCTCCTGATAGACCAGGAGATCCGTAAGATAGTCGATGAATGTTACGAGCGCGCAAAGAAAGAGCTTCTCGCCCATCAGGATAAATTGAAACTCCTGGCAGAGCGATTATTGGAAAAAGAGATAATGGAAGTCGCGGAGATAAGGGTCCTCACCGGGCTTAACGTCAGTGAAAAGAAGGAATAGAAAAACTTTGATAATGGGGGTCCTGAATGTAACCCCCGATTCGTTTTCAGACGGCGGGAAGTATTATAATAAACGAAAAGCCGTCGATCACGCCCTGCAGATGGCAGGAGAGGGCGCGGATATCATCGATGTGGGCGGCGAGTCCACCCGCCCGGGAGCGCGCGACATCAGTGTTGAAGAAGAGCTCTCGCGTGTCATTCCTGTGATCGAGGCAATATCGAAGAAGATCAATATCCCGATATCGATAGATACGAGAAAATCTAAAGTTGCTGAGGCCTCTGCCAGGGCGGGCGCCCGTATTATTAACGATATTTCTGGCCTGAGAGATGACCCGGAGATGGCTAAGGTTGCCGCGAAATATAGCGCAACCGTGATAGTGATGCATATGAAGGGCACGCCCCGGAACATGCAAATAGCACCGCGATACGGCAATCTGATTTCAGAGGTCAAGGCGGCTTTAAGTGAGTCATTGAAGATCGCGAGGCTTGCCGGAATAGACGAAGATAAGATGGTCATCGATCCCGGGATCGGATTCGGCAAGACTTTAAGACATAACATCGAAATATTGAACAGGTTGGACGAGTTCAAGGCATTGGGCAAGCCTATCTGTGTGGGCACCTCCAGGAAATCATTCATAGGCAAAATACTGAACGTTCACGGTGCAGCCGACAGGCTGACGGGAACGATCGCGACCTGTGTTTTGGCCATAACAAAAGGCGCCAATATTTTGAGGGTCCACGATATCAAAGCAGCCGTAGAGGCCGCGACGATAACAGACAGCATCCTGAAGGCGGGAGCTAAATAGATGGAGACGGTCCATTACTGGAAAATAGCGCTGGAGATACTGATCCTCTGGTACGTTATCTATATGATCCTTCTCTTTGTAAAGGGGACGCGGTCGGAACAGCTCCTCAAAGGCCTTGTCATAATAGCGATAATCTTCATCGGCACCCAGCAGCTCGGGCTAGAGGCCATAAATTGGGTGATCACGAGGCTATTTCCCATATCGGTCATTGCCCTCCTTATAATATTTCAGCCGGAATTAAGGCGGGGCCTGGCGCAGTTGGGCCAGTTCGGCAAACACCAGGAGAATAGCGAGGCTATAGACGAGATAGTTAAGGCCGCGCTCAGTCTTTCGAAGAAACGGATCGGCGCGCTCATAGTCATCGAAAGGGAGACGGGACTTAAAAGCTATATCGAGACCGGGACTATCGTCGATGCTGAAGTATCCGCATTTCTCATTTCCTCGATATTCCTGCCCCAGTCGCCGCTTCACGACGGAGCGGCGATAATCGAACACGGCAGGCTGATCGCGGCGGCCTGCGTCCTGCCCTTGCCGCAGGAAGAGAAGGACCTGCCGAAATACATGGGCATGCGCCACAGGGCCGCCCTCGGCATCAGTGAAGAGACCGACGCGGTCTGTGTTGTTGTAAGCGAAGAGACCGGCAACATATCCGTCGCGAACGACGGAAAGCTGAAGTATGAATTGGATGAGGATAACCTCAATAATATGCTGAAGGGCATATTCCACCGGGCGCCGGGCAAACATCCGCGTTTTCGTACGATGAGCTTCACCTCGAACAAGGATTGACGATGCTGGAATTCATAAGAAAATTTTTTACCAAACACATAGGCCTCAAATTTACCGCGCTTATTTTAGCGCTGGCGCTCTGGTTCTATATCGTGAACGAACTCAATAAAGGCAGCGAAGAGGAGCGGCAATTCATCAACAGGATGTTCCCTCAGGAGGGGATGGTAGGCAAGAAACTGCCGATCATGCCCATATTCATAGGAAGGCCCAAGCCGGGTTTCACCGTCGATCCCAAAAAGGCGGTCGTCGTCCCGGAATACTGCATAGTCGTCGGCACGAAAAACCTGCTGGGCAATATACGGTTCGCGTATACGATGCCGATAGATATAAACGGCGCTTCCAAGCCGTTCATAAAATCGGTGCCCATGAACCCTATCACACCCGGTGTTTACATGGAAGAGACGCTCGTCCAGGTAACTATCCCGGTTGAAAAAACAAATCCTTGAAAGATCATGCCAAAACTCGGCGTTAATATAGACCACGTAGCTACCATAAGAGAGGCGAGGAAGACATATATGCCGGATCCCGTCGAGGCGGCCAGGTTATGCGAGGANNATGCGAGGATGCCGGATGCGGTTCGATAGTCTGCCACCTGCGCGAGGACAGGCGCCACATAAAAGACGCTGACGTGGTAATGTTTCGTGAGACCGTCAGGACCAGGCTCAATCTCGAGATGTCGATCGCGCCGGAGATAGTGAATTTTGCCTGCAATATCTCCCCCGACCAGGCGACGCTCGTCCCGGAGAAAAGGCAGGAGGTGACGACGGAAGGCGGCCTGGATGTTAAGAGGAACTTGAAGAAAGTGAGCGCTGCGGTGTCACGGTTAAAACGAAGCGGCATCGACGTCAGCCTCTTCATAAACCCGTCTATCGGCCAGATCGATGCCTCCGTGAAGGCAGGCGCCGGCATCATCGAATTGCATACCGGCGAATATGCGAACGCGAAATCGGACGCCGCCGCAAGAAAAGAACTCGAGATATTGAAGAAAGCCGTGAAGCACGCCCTGTCTCTCGGGCTCGAAGTGAATGCCGGGCACGGGCTTAATTATGAGAACGTGCGTGCTGTCGCCTGCATAAACGGCATGAATGAGCTGAATATCGGCCATTCGATAATTTCTAGGGCGGTCTTTGTGGGGATCTCCGCGGCCGTCAAAGAGATGCTGGAGCTCGTCCAATGATATTCGGAACAGGCGTAGATATAGTCGAAGTTTTCCGGATGAGGGAAGCCATAGATAAATGGGGCGACAATTTCCTGGGAAAGATTTTTACGGCCCGGGAAATAAAATATTCGACTTCGAAGAGGTTTTCGTGTCAGCACTTCGCCGCGCGGTTCGCGGCGAAAGAGGCCGTTGTCAAGGCTTTCGGCGAACCGCGGAAAAATCCCATCAAATGGACGGAGATAGAAGTCCTTAACGACTCCGAAGGTAAGCCCGTGATACAGTTTCACAACGATGCGCTTAAATTGAAGAATAAGAAGAAGATCGACAGGGTGATATTGAGCATGTCCCATTCGAAGAACTATGCCGTGGCGAATGTAATTCTTTTAAAAGGGAAAGCATGATCTCGATCGATGAAATTAAGAAAAGTTTTCCCAAAAGGCGGCCGGATGCGCATAAAAGCGATTTTGGCCACGTGCTTGTCATTGCCGGCGCGTCCGGATACACAGGGGCCGCGTATCTCGCGAGCCAGGCCGCCATCCGCTCGGGCAGCGGGCTGGTTACGCTGGCAATTCCGAAGAGCCTTTACAATGTAATGGCGACGAAACTTACCGAAGTCATGGTGAGGCCGTTCGCCGAAACTAAAGAATGGTCCCTGAGCCTGGGAGCTAAAAAAGCCCTGCTCGGTTTTGCCGAAAAATGTAACGCGTTCGCCATCGGGCCGGGATTATCACAGAATGAAGAGACCGGCAGCCTGATTCGGGATCTTGTCTCGGAACTTAGCGGGCCGATAGTCCTCGACGCGGACGGCATAAATGCCTTTGACGGCCGCGCCGACAAACTTCGGAGAGATAACTGCGCGCTTATCCTTACCCCGCATCCCGGCGAGTTATCGCGGCTGACAGGGAAGAGCGTAGATGTGATCCAGAAAAATAGAAAAGATGTTGCGCTTGAAGTTGCCCGTGAGTATAATATCGTCTTAGTTTTGAAGGGGCACAATACTGTTGTAGTCGGTCCAGAAGGTCAATTATACGTCAATGAGACTGGCAACCCGGGGATGGCCTCCGGCGGCGTAGGCGATCTATTGACGGGTATTATAGCCGCGTTTTTAGCGCAAGGCGTTGAAAATTTCAATGCCGCAACGCTCGGCGTATACTTTCACGGACTTGCGGGTGATCTTGCATTAAAAGAGAAGGGGCCGTTAGGCCTCATAGCAACCGATCTTTTAGAGAAGTTGCCTGAAGTGTTAAAAATGTTGGGGTAGGCAAAATTTCGCTAGCATAGCTCAGCTGGTAGAGCAATGGTTTTGTAAACCATAGGTCGGGGGTTCAAACCCCTCTGCTAGCTCCACTAAACGATTTGGGCTTCGGGCCGAAAAATGTGGAGTGTGTTTTTCGCCCTTCGCCCCCGCCTTCGGCGGGGCCTAATCGGCCAAATCGTTTTAAGGAAAAACCTTTTAGAAAAAGGTTTTTCCTTAAGGTTCCTTTCCCTTACGGTGTTGAAATCAGAGGAAGGAAAACAGTCCCGCCGAAGGCGGGACGTTAGAAGGAAACCTTAGGTTTCCTTCTAAGGAGTAAATGTCGAGCAAGACTTACTGTTTTGCTGGCCTGTTGGTTGCAGCGAGACATTTACGACGGTGAGATACCAAAGCGGCCAAATGGATCAGGCTGTAAACCTGACGGCGCAAGCCTTCGAAGGTTCGAATCCTTCTCTCACCACCAATATTAAAAAGTCCATTTCAGTGTAGATTTTATTACGCGCGCTGAAGAAGGATTCGCAAAAAGAGGTTTTAGGAGAAAAAAGAATTTTTTCTCCTATCGGCGCACTAGAACATCTTGCGGAAGAAAGGAAAATATTAAAAGGAAAACATCAGGTTTTCCTT
>PLLI01000033.1 GCA_003140915.1 Candidatus Omnitrophota bacterium | reverse complement strand
CCTCTATCGTCTTGTGAGGACTTATCCTGGGAATGAGATTATGTTTTCCTATGGCATTGCCCACAAGATAGGCCCCTACATCCCCCATCTTTGTCACAAGTATAAGAAACGCCACAAGCAACGTACCGCTTGGCAAGAATTTTAATTTTATAAAGAAGGAGAAGAACCACGCGATATATAGAAGGCCGAACAGCGTTACGGCGATGCTTGCGAGCGCCTGGGAGCTGTCACGCCTCGTAAATTGCAGGACGAATATGAAGAAGCATGCTATCACTATGAAGAATGGCTCGAGAGTAAAATACCCCTCTCCGCCCATCTGGAAATAGATTATCAAAGGAACACACATGCCGATGATGACGCCGAAATATTTATAGACAAAGATATTCTTCTTAGCGACGAGGTTAAAGAATTCCATCAGTGCAACGCCTATCATTGCCGAGGCCAAAAGCGAAAATACCCAGTTCGGAAAGAAAAATACAACGAGCGCGACCAGGGTTACGATCAGGGTGCTTGTCAAGACCCTATTTGCGAGGCTGCCCTTATCCGCCAAATCTCCTCTCCCTTCTTTGATATTCCGTTACCGCCTTTTTGAAATCCGTCTTCTTAAAATCCGGCCATAATTTTTTGGTTATATAAAGCTCGCAATACGCTATCTGCCAGAGCAGGAAATTCGACACGCGGCATTCACCTGAGGTCCTTATCAGAAGGTCCGGGTCCGGCAGATCCTTAGTATAAAGATATTCTGAAAATAATTTCTCGTCGACCTTCTCCGGGTCGAGCCTTCCACTGGCCGCATCTTTAGCTATAGCCTTGGCCGCCTGCAGGATCTCCGAGCGGCTGCCGTAATTGAGTGCCAGGTTCAATGTAAGGCCCGCATTGCCGGATGTTGAGCCCATCACTCTTTTTATCTTCAGGCGAACCGTCTCAGGGAGAGCGTTGCCATCCCCTATTACCGAGAACCTGATATCGTTCTTCTTTAACTCCGCTTCTTCTTTATCAAGATATTCCCCGAGCAGCCGGAATAATGCATCCACTTCATTCCTCGGTCTCTTCCAGTTCTCGGTAGAAAAAGTATAAAGGGTCAGTACTTTTATGCCGAGCTCCCTGGCAGCCTCGATCGCCCGCCGGACGCTCTTAGCACCGGCCCGGTGGCCCGCGATCTTCGGCAGGTGATGAGCCTTCGCCCACCTGCCATTGCCGTCCATTATTATAGCTACATGCCGAGGTATCGTCATTAACATTTCGTCATTTGCTATCGTAGATAAACAACAATGGGGGACTTTAATTATCCCCCATTGTTAAACTTTAGATATTTATTGGCACCGAGGTTAATACTATTTGACCGCCTCCGTAGCGCCTGCCGGAGCTTTGGATTCCTCTGCGGCCTTTGCCTCTTCGGATAATTTGTTCTGCGTCTCTTCGTACGACTTCTTCGTTATCTCTTTGGGAAGGATTATTATCTCTACGCGGCGGTTCCTCGCCCTGCCCGTTTTGGTCTCGTTCGTATCGATCGGCCTGTATTCGCCGTACCCGATAGCGGAAAGCCTCTGAGGCTTGATGCTTTTACCCAAAAGATAATGGAGGACGTTCGTGGCGCGTGCCGAGGAGAGTTCCCAGTTCGATTTCCAGCCCGAGTGTTTTATGGGGACTGTATCGGTATGTCCTTCCACACCGACGTCCCTGTCCGGGACCGTTTCATTCAGCACGGCTGCAATCTTATCGAGGACATCATAGGCATTTTTCTTCAGCTTCGCCTTGCCGGAATCGAATAGTATGTCATTTGCCATCGTTATGATAAGGCCCCTGTTCGTCTGTTCCAGGAGCACCTGTTTATCCGCTATCTCTTTGGAAAGCCTGTCTTCGAGCTCGCGCTTAGCCGCCTCGAGATCTTCTACCTGGCTCGTCAGCTGTTTTATCTTACGCTCCTGCTCGGGTTTGCCTTTATAGAAATTCAGCGCGCAACCTGTCAGTGTGCCCATAAAAATTACCGCCATAACCAATGCCAAGACTCTCTTCATACGTAATTCCTCCCGTTTGTTTTTAAATGTTAGCACCGCAAACTTTTAAAGTCAAGTAAAACCCTTCGCTCAGAAATTTTTCTTCTCGTGGGAGGCATTTACTTTCGGGTGGTGCCTCCGCTTGTCGTTCGTTCGGATTAGCCATCCTCGCTCACTGTCTGAAATTTTCGATGGTAAAGCCTATATCGGCATAAGGTATCGAAAATTTCAAGAGTCGCTTCGGCACGCACCCGAAAGCTCTGCCATCTGACGTGCCGAAAAATTTCCTCGCTTACCCTGGTAAAATTTTTCGATTACTGCAGGAATGTGATGTGGCGACGTGGTGAGCAGGGCGTAAAATTTCGAGCAGGTGCGAGAAATTTTTTCGAGCGAAATTTTACATGGTTAAAATTTCGCGTCCCTGCGAACCACTAAGGCACAGTACATTTTACTGTATCGAAAAATTTTTCTATCATGCATCTTTTGAGAAAGTTTGTTTCCTGTCGCAACCGACCGAGATAAGCACTATCCGGGGCTTCAATAAATTCTGAATCCGCCTGAGATAATTCCTGGCATTCCCCGGAAGCTTCAAATACGATATCACTTTGGTCGTGTCTTCCTTCCAACCTGGCAGTTCCTCGTATACCGGCTCGCATCCCGCCAGCACCCTTCCATTCGTCGGAAATTCATTGTACGTCTTCCCTTCGAACTTATATGCCGTGCATATCTTGATCGAATCGAGGTCGTCCAGGACGTCCAATTTCGTAACCACGATCTCATCTATGCCGTTAACCATTACGGAATGGTTCACGATCACGCTGTCGAACCATCCGCAACGCCTCGGCCGCCCCGTGGTGGCGCCGAACTCTTTGCCCTTCTGCCTTATTCTCTCCATGAGGTCTTTTGTAAACTCTGTCGGGAAAGGCCCTTCTCCCACTCTCGTAGTATAAGCTTTCACGACCCCTATGACCTTGCCTATCTTCGTGGGCCCGATGCCGGTCCCTGTCGAAGCTCCGCCGGCTGTCGAATTTGAGGATGTTACAAAAGGGTATGTCCCGTGATCCACGTCGAGAAGCGTGCCTTGCGCGCCCTCGAAGAGTATCCTCTTCTTCTTTTTGATGGCATCATTAAGCACGACCGTCGTATTACATACATACTTTCTTATCTCTTTGGCGTAATCCAGGTATTCGCTGTAAAGTTCTTCAAAAGAGAAGCCGCTCACACCGTATATCTTGTCGAGAATAGCGTTCTTCTCTTCCAGGTTATTTAATAATTTTTCTTTCAGGACGACCGGATCGAGAAGGTCCGCGACCCTTATGCCGGAGCGCGCCACCTTATCTGCGTAACATGGCCCTATCCCTTTTTTAGTAGTGCCTATCTTCCTGCGCTTGGCTTCCTTAAGTTCGTCGAGCCTCCTGTGGTAAGGGAATATGACGTGCGCGTTTTCACTTACGAGAAGCCTGCCGTCTACGTCGATGCCTCTCTTCTTAAGCATCCCGATCTCGTCAAGAAGCGCTTTGGGGTCGACCACGACGCCGTTGCCTATTATACATATCTTGCGTTTGTGCAATATGCCGGAAGGTATCAGATGGAGTATGAATTCGTCGTTATCTATGACAACCGTATGGCCCGCGTTATTTCCGCCCTGGTACCGAACGACGAAGTCGACTTTTCTTGTAAATATATCGATGACCTTGCCCTTGCCCTCGTCACCCCACTGCGCGCCTAAAATTACGATGTTTGCCATAGTGTTTGCCTATCTCCTCGGCGATGTTGGCGTCGGGGTTGGTGGTTTTGGCGGCTGCTGTACCGCGGCGGGAGGTGCGGGCGGCTGCGGTGGAATGTAAACAGCTGGCGGTTGTTGAGGCGCGGTGGGAATCTTATTTACCTGTTGAATCTGACGGGTAAGCTCGTTCGCGCGCCTTATATTCTCTAATTGTTTGGTAAGCCTCTCGGTCTGCAGGCGGACGCCTTCCTCGTTAACCCTGAAGTAAAGTTTTTTCAATTCTTCCTTATCAATATCCTCAAGTTTTTTGCCCTGGTAGGCGTAACTTGCTTTGCCTGCGGTATCGGTCTCTCTTTTAAGACCGGGGATGAAATTCATAATTTCCTTTGTCCGGTCAAGCCTGCCTTTGATATGCTCGATAAAGTCCCCTTTGGTAAGCTCTTTTTTCGGTTTTGCCGCGTCCTTAACTGTCGGCTTAGGGGATTCCTTATCGGCGCAAATTGCGGCTGTTGCCGACGAAAAAACAAAAAGCAAGATCAGCGCTGCTGTTCTGAATTTTGACATGGATCTTCCCTATGGCGTCATCGTAAATATTTTACGCGCTATTTCAGGGTATCGCGCGATGAATAAAAGCTCATCTTCGGTAAGCGGCTGCTGCGTATGTACGTTAGCATACCTTACAAGTTCCAATATCTTTACGGCCTCTTTCTCGTTCTTGAACTTCACCTCGAGTTTGTCATAAACGTTCCTGAAGCCTTTTATGCCGCTGTATTCACCGGCGGTGATATGCCTTCCGGTATCGATTATCTCGGGTTCGCCCCGGCCCAGCTCCTCAAACTCGTAGAGCTCATAGTTGCGCCTGTCCTTTAATGCGCCGTCGGCATGTATCCCTGATTCGTGCGCAAACGCGTTAGCGCCTACTCCCGGCTGATTTATCGGTATCGGCACCCTGAAAGCGTAAGAACCGTACTTGGCTATCTTCCAGGCATGTGAAAGTTTTATCCTCTCGTCCAACATATATTTCCCCTGCAGGCCGCTCGAATATTTGATCGCCAGTATGACGCTCACGAGGTCCGCGTTCCCCGCACGTTCGCCCATGCCGTTCACGGTCGTGTTGATATACGCATCCACGCCGGCATCGATGGCCGCTTTGGCGCCCGCGACAGAACATGCCACTACCATTCCAAGGTCATTATGACAATGCAGTTCGATCGGCAGCCTGACCTCTTCGGCCAGTATCTTAACGCGCTCGTAGATGGTGAACGGGTCGTCATAGCCCAGCGTATCGCAATATCTTATCCGCTCGGCGCCGGCTTTCTTGGCGGCCCTTGAAAACTTTATCAGGTAATCAAGATGCGTCCGCGAAGCATCTTCGGCATTGACCCCGACGTATTTTATGCCCAGGTTCCTTGCCGTGTGTACGGCCTCGACCATCTCTTTTATCACATCCTCTTTGGTAAATTTGCCCTGAAACTTGCCGTTGATCATCTGGTCGGACGTCGAGATGGAAAGGTTGAGGTTCTCGACCTTTGTCATCTTGCACGCCTTCTCGACATCTTCCCTGATCGCCCGTATCCA
>PLLI01000054.1 GCA_003140915.1 Candidatus Omnitrophota bacterium | reverse complement strand
TCCGGTTCTTTCGAGCTTGAGAGGCCGCTCGTCATAGCTTACCTTGGGCCAGAATGCACGTTCACGCACCTGGCAGGCATAAAGAAATTCGGCTCGAGCGTAACATATAAGGCGTGCGATACTATAACCGATATATTCAGCGAATGTGAAAAGTCAATGGCTGATTACGGCGTCGTCCCGATCGAAAATTCGATCGAGGGTGCGGTTAACCATACCCTCGACATGTTCATCGATTCAGACCTCAAGATCTGTTCGGAAATATACCTGGAAGTGACTCATAACCTTTTATCCAAAAAAACGGATAAGAATAAGATCAGGAAGATATATTCCAAGGCCGAGGTCTTCGGCCAATGCAGGCTTTGGCTGGAATCGAACCTGCCGAAGGCTGAGCTCATCGAAGTTTCGAGCACTGCGAGGGCCGCGGAGATCGCATCCAAAGAAGGCGGTGCGAGCGCGTGCATTGCGGGCGAACTGGCCGCCAAAAAATACGGGCTGAAGATGCTCTACCGCTCGATCCAGGACAACGCGCATAACGTTACGCGTTTCCTGGTCATCGGAAAATATGAAGCTATGCCTACCAAAGAGGACAAGATGTCGATAATGTTCTCGGTAAAGGACCACTCGGGCGCGCTTCACGATATGCTCGTTCCGTTCAAAAAATATAAGATAAATATGACCAAGATAGAGTCGAGGCCTTCTAAGGTCAGGGCGTGGGAGTACTATTTCTTCGTCGACCTGGAAGGGCACTACAAAAATCCAAAGGTAAGAAAAGCGCTGGATGAACTGGAAAGCCAGGCATCTTTCGTGAAGATACTGGGCTCGTATCCGGTAGAGGAAAATGTATAAATGAAAGGCTTAGTCAGACCCAATATATTGAACGTCAAGAATTACATTCCGGGCAAACCCATCGAAGAGGTCGAACGGGAGCTGGGCTTGAAGAACGTCATCAAGCTTGCCTCTAACGAGAACTGTTTCGGGCCGTCGCCCATGGCAGTCAAGGCGATCCGTAGGGCCTTAAGAAAGATCAACAGGTACCCGGACGGCGCCTCTTTCTATCTAAAGAAGAAACTTGCGGGTATCCTCGGCGTCGGGGAGAATAATCTTATATTCGGGAACGGTTCGGATGAAGTCATCTGCATGGCCATAAAGGCGTTCGTGGGAGACGGAGACGAATGCGTCATCGCCAAACCGTCCTTTCTGATATATGAAATAGCCTCGCAGCTCCAGAATGCCAGGATCAAGCTCATCCCGATGACAAAGGAACTGAGATACGATCTCAAAGAGATGAAGAAGGCGATAACGAACAATACGCGGATGGTATTCATCGCCAACCCCGATAACCCGACGGGGACCTATGTTACAAAAAAAGCCCTTGATGAATTTCTGCACGGCTTACCCGAGAAACTGATAGTCTTTTTAGATGAAGCGTATTTTGAATTCGCGAACCGTAGCTTTAAGGATTATCCGAACGGATTGGATTATCTGAAGAGGCCCGGCATGATAGTTGCCAGGACCTTCTCGAAGGTATACGGCCTGGCGGGTTTGAGGATAGGGTACGGTATTTCGAGTCCCGAGGTCATTAGTTACATGGAGCGCGTGAGAGAGCCGTTCAATATAAATATTCTCGCGCAAGAGGCCGCGCTGGCAGCGCTGGACGATAAGGCGTTCTTGAAGAAGACCATAGCTCACGTAGAGACAGAGAGGGAGTTTTTATATTCCGCATTCCGGAAGCTGGAATTGGAATACATCAGGAGCGCTACCAATTTCATCGTCGTGAACGTCGGAAAAGACTGCAAGGCCGTATTCAACGACTTGCTGAAAGAGGGCGTAATTGTCCGTGACATGAAGGCTTGGGGGCTCGATACGTTCATAAGAGTGACGGTAGGCACAAAAGCGGAGAACAGGAAGTTCATAGCTGCGCTTAAGAAAGTAATAAAAGGAGTTAATTCATGATTATCGTAATGCGTCCGAACGCAACCAAAAAAGAGCTCGACCATCTGGTCAGGAAGGTGCACGCCCTCGGATTAAAACCGTGGGTGTCGAAAGGCGTCGAGAGGACGATCGTCGGTGTCATAGGAGAAGAAGATATAATAAGGGTCCAGCCGCTCGAGGTATTCCCGGGCGTCGAAAAGGTCCTGCAGATCTTAAAGCCGTATAAGCTGGCATCCCGTGATTTTAAGAAAGAAGATAGCGTAGTCAATGTAGGCGGCGGAGTGAAGGTCGGCGCGAAAAAGCTCGTCGTGATGGCCGGGCCGTGTTCCGTAGAGAGCGAAAAATTGCTGATAAATATCGCGAGGAGAGTGAAGAAGGCGGGCGCGACCGTCCTGCGCGGCGGGGCATTCAAACCGCGGACGTCCCCGTATGCATTCCAGGGGTTAGGGCTGAAGGGATTGAAGTTCCTCGCCGAGGCGAAGAGAGAGACGGGCCTTGAAATAGTTACCGAACTCATGGATATCCGCGATCTTGGCATGGTCCATAAATATGCGGATATAATCCAGATCGGCGCAAGGAACATGCAGAACTTCAATCTTTTAAAAGAGGTCGGCAAGACGCGGAAGCCGGTCTTGTTGAAGAGGGGCATGGCGAATACGATAAAAGAGCTCTTGATGTCGGCCGAATATATATTGGCCGAAGGAAACTTCAACATTATTCTTTGCGAGAGAGGCATAAGGACGTTCGAGGACGCGACACGCTTTACATTCGAT
>PLLI01000092.1 GCA_003140915.1 Candidatus Omnitrophota bacterium | reverse complement strand
GCTGGGCCGGAATTATGAGAAGACAGGCTCTGCGGCCGAGGCCATCAGGGCATACGATAGCGTAATAACGATGCGGTCTGCCCCGGAAGCAGCGGCCGAGGCCCATTACAGAAAAGCGCGGCTCCTGTCCGCAGCGGGGAAGTATGACGAAGCCGAGAGATTATGCATGGATGCGATAGAGCGGTTTCCCGATTCTAAATATATCGACGACCTGCGCCATGAGCTCGGCGTGATCTATACGGCGGAGGGCAGTGGTGATGACGCNNGGGATAAATCGGGAGACTCGAATCTTGCCGCGGACGCGCTTATCCGGATGGGAGATATATACTTGAACGCCAAAGATTATAAGAGGGCGATAGAAAGTTACGACACGGTTTTAAATAAATATTCCGACAGCCCTGTTGCCGATTACGCCCAGGCCCAGGTCGGGAACGTATTTTTGACGACGAATAAATTCGACGAGGCGATCCTTGCTTATCAGAGCGTTCTTGCCAATTTCCCGGATACGCAATTGAAGGAAAAGATATTGTTCTCGCTCGGCATTGTCTATTTCAAGAAAGGCGATTTCGAGCGCGCGGTCTCCGAGCTCAAAGGCTTATTAAAGGCGTTCCCTGCCTACGGAACGAACGAACAAGCCAAATTATATCTGGCGAATTCTCTGTATGGTATAGGACATTATGAAGAGGCCTTAGCCCTTTACAGGAATATAGAAAAAGAATCCGATGATGCCGGATTGAAGGCCATGGCCGCCTACCAGATCGGGTGGAGTTATTACGGCATGGGCCGCGATACGCAGGCCCTCGAGGAATTCACTGCGTTCTTAAAAAACTATCCTTCTTCAACATTTGCGGCGGACGTAAGATTCTGGTTCGGGGAATATTACGGCTCGAAGGGCAAATATGATAAGGCCAGAGAATATTATTATTCTATCCCGAAGGATCTTCCGTCCAGCGATTTGGCCGAGAAGGCCATCTATCAGGCCGTGCTGACGTTCCAGGAAGAGGGGAATATCCCGGAGTTTATCGTAAAGATCGAAGAGTTGGCGGTGAAATTTCCCGGTTCCGAATCGGCAAGGAGCGGTTACCGGAAAATCGCCAGGCTAAAGAAAGATGCGAAAGATCTCGACGGGGCCGTCAATTATCTCAAAAAGGCCCTCGGGACTGAGAATAATGAATCGAACGCCCAGATCCAGTATGAGATCGCTGAATGCTTTGAGGAGAAGAACGATCTCCATGCCGCGGTCGAAGAGTACCTTAAGGTGCCGTATCTCTATCCAAAGGGGGCATTCTGGTCCGTCAGGGCACAGCTCAAATGCGCCCAGGCCTTTGAAAGGCTCGATAGGCCCGACGAAGCAAGAAAGTTATACGGAAAGTTGGCGGAGATGGATGTAGAGGAATCCGCATTTGCGAAGAAACAACTTGAAATGCTGAAGTTACGAGGGCATTAAGCATACAGGAGGCAATATGTGGGACATAGTCCAAAAAGGCGGCCCGATGATGTACCTGATAATTTTGTCGTCTATACTGGCGTTTGGCGTCGTGATAGACAGGATATATAATCTGTACAGGGCCAGGATAGACGCGGATAAGTTCATGGACGACATAACGGCCGTCTTAAAGAGAAACAAGATAATAGAAGCAATAGAGATGTGTAATAAGACGCCCGGCCCGATCGCGCATATAGTAAAGGCCGGCATATTGAAGCACGACAGGTCAAAGCCCGAAATAAAAGAGGCGGTAGAAGAGGCTGCGCAGTTGGAGATACCGAGGCTCGAAAAACATCTTCCGATCCTCGCGACCATAGCACACATAGCGCCGCTTTTGGGGCTTTTGGGGACGGTCACGGGCATGATAAAGTCGTTCCAGGTCATACAGATGAAGGCGCTTGCGCTTGCCCCGGTTAATCCCGGCGACCTGGCCGGCGGGATATGGGAGGCGCTTCTTGCTACGGTGGCGGGCCTGGCCGTAGCTATCCCAACTTATGTCGCTTATAATTACCTGACCAGCCAGATAGACAGCCTCATCTACGACATGGAGAGGAGCGCTACGGACCTGGTGAACCTGCTTTCGTCGAGAAGAGATACGTATGAAGTTTAAGAGACAGCCGAAGGCAGAGAGGGGAATGATCGAGATGACGCCACTCATCAACGTCTTCTTCCTGCTCTTCATATTTTTTGCGTTCACGTCCAGCTTTATATTTCAGCCTGGTATAAAGGTCAATCTGCCCAAAGCTGTAACGAGCGAAGTGGTACAACAGGATAGCGCTGTGATAATCATCACTAAAGATGATAAGATATATCTGAATGACCGCGAGATCTCCCGGGACGAACTTCTCTCTTCCTTACGGCTCATGGCGAAAAATAACGTACCGCTGTTGATAAAGGCCGACACTCACGCCTCTCTCGGCAGGGTAGTCGAGATATGGGACATGTGCAGGAACGAGGGCGTGTCGCAGGCCAATATCGCGACCAACAGGTGAACGAAATGGCCGCAGTTAAAGTTTTATCAAAGGTTTTTAAAAACGCGGGTTACCGGGTCTTTGCGCTTGCCATCCTCGCGTCGCTCCTATGGCATCTCTTCTGGTTATCTACGATAAGTATCGTCTCGAGTCCGGACAATAGCCGGCCGATAAAATTTTCCAAGGTCTCTTTTCTCGGGCCTTTGCTCGGAAAAGGCACTATGGAACTTCAGGCCAGGCCGAAGGAGCGTTCATTTTTGGAGAAGAGGTACCTTACGGCAGTTAACGCACTGCAGCAGCGGCCCGAATCGGGCGTTGATTTAACTGTCGATAAATACGAAACAGGTGATAACGCCTATCATTTAAGGGACGAGGGCCTGGCCGCGGCTATCGATGATGCGCTCAGCGGCGAAAAGCTCGAGCCGTCTTATGAAGAAGAATAATCTACCTGCCCTTGACTATTAGGATAATTATGATAAGATTAGATATATCTACTTTAATATTTTTTTATACGCTATTTTCTGCAATAATAATTCTGCTTATTTGGTTCTTATTTGGGCATAAGAAGGCAGGAAGGCCGATCGGGAAAGATATGGATTATACGTGGAAATGCTCGGTATGTTTTCATTCCTACATAGACTCGAAACATGATGAAATATCTGTTTGCCCTTTATGCGGCAGTTACAACAAGAAGGCCGAGGTCAGAGACCTCGGCACTTAGCCAACACTGTGGCTGAATAAACTTGGAGGGGGTGGGAAGATGATTACGGAGATAGGTATTACCGCAGGTGACATATGGCATCATCTTGATGTGCACGGAAAGAGTTCTCTCTCTGATGTTGCAAAAGGGATCGATACGGATATGGAGAGGGTCCTCATGAGTATAGGATGGCTAGCCAGGGAAGGCCACGTTATTATCGAGAGGTCAGGCCGTGATTATCAGGTATACTTGAGGAGGTAACCCTACCCGAAACTAAGT
>PLLI01000064.1 GCA_003140915.1 Candidatus Omnitrophota bacterium | reverse complement strand
CCAAATCCAGGATAATGAAGATACCGTATAAAAAGGCGTTTAAAGAAGGCTTCGAAGATATGCGCCATCGTGAGCCCGACATATCAAAATTAAAGTCACTTACGGGATTTAAACCGAAGATAGGTACAGATGAGATGCTTCGCGATATGATAAACTATTTAGAAAGGAGTTAAGAACGGGAAGATGAGTTACATCCAATTAATAGATGTTTTCTTCATATCCGCTTTTATAGCATATCTGCTGACCCCTTTCATAAGGATCGTAGCGCTTAAAACCGGCTATCTGGATCATCCGCAGGATAATAAGGTGCACGCGCATGCGACCCCGCTTTTAGGCGGCGTATCAATATTCATTGCATTTCTTATAGCTATGCTTACAAAAGAGCCCGTCGTTTCTTTAGCGCCGGCGAGGGCAATGCTGCTGGGTGCGTTCATACTGCTTATCATCGGACTCATCGACGATAAGATGGGTATGATGCCTAAGTTCAAGCTGCTGGGGCAATTTTTAGCCGCGATGATCATAATTAAAGCAGGATTGAGGGTAGAGTTCATTCATAATTATTATCTCAGTGTCATAGTCACTTATATTTGGATAGTCGGGATAACCAACGCTTTTAACTTACTCGATAACATGAATGGCTTATCTGCGGGCATAGCTTGCATATCAGCGTTTTTTTTCGGCGTACTGTCCTATATTAACGGCCAACCGGAGATCAGCGTCATCTCTTTTGCGCTGGCAGGCAGTTCATTAGGTTTTCTTAAGCACAATTTTCCAAAGGCCAGCATATTTATGGGGGATGCCGGAAGCCTTGTATTAGGCTACGTGCTTTCCGCGATAGCGATAATGGGACACTGGAAGACTTATATATTAACCACTTCTCTCATGGTGCCGATCCTGGTGCTGGGATATCCCATATTCGATACAGTCCTGGTCTCTGTGATGCGCATATTGGAAAGAAGATCAATATTTCAGGGAGGCAAAGACCACTCTTCTCATCGGATTTCCCTTATGGGATTTAAACGTGTAAAGACAGTGCTTATTATTTATCTGATCTGCATCTTCCTCGGAATCGTCGCGTTAACTATAACGAAAGTGCATTGGCATGCGGGACTGGCTTTACTTGCCGTAACGTTCGTCATCATGCTTGGTCTTGGTATACGGCTCAGTCTTATCGGTACTAAACGTTTCGGAAGAAAAAAGGCCGTGCATGAAGGTTGAGAAAAATCATATTATTAATATCCTGGATAAGATAGCAGAATGGTCCATATATACCATTATATTCACGCTGCCGTTTGCAAAATCTATCGTTGAAATCTTTATAGCGATCGCTATATTAAGTTTACTAGTCAAAAAAGTTTTAGCGAGAGAGAGATTGCTTGTAAATACGCACGTAGAGATATTGCTCTATCTCTTTTTAATCGCGTCCTTAGTCTCTATATTCAATACTCAAGCCTCGCAGATGGGCCTAAGCGTAAAGGCCATATTCTCCAAGGCGTTTAAGTTCGCGGCGCTTTTCCTTATCACCAAAGAGATCATAAATACGCGCGAGAAACTTAAGAATTTCGTGATAATCTCCGCCTTATCATGTGTTATCATATTGATCGATTGTTTTACGCAGTATTACGTTACTCACGTCGATTTTTTACATAATTATCCAGCCTTTTTATATGTCGCGAATATGCCATCTGTGCGGGGTGTACCTACAGCATCTTTTCCTTTTCAGAATGATTTCGCCGGATGGATCCTGGTCTTCATCTTCCCGGCATTTTGTCTCGCGTTTTTTATGAAGCGCAGCTTGTTGAAAAATACGCTTCCGGCATCTATTTTTATCGGGTTACTTTATGCGCTGATCCTGACGAGGGTAAGGGGCGCCTGGATAGGGTTTGCAGTCTCTTTCGTGATCCTCTCGATAGTGAAGCTAAAAAAGATCGGATGGATATTGCTATTGATCATAATGGTAGCGGGCGCAGTTTATAGCCGGGGAAATATTTTATCAATGCAAAGTATCAACGACAGGTCCGTCATGTGGAAGAACAGCGTGACGATATTTATGCGCCATCCCGTTATCGGCAACGGGCTGAATACTTTTTACGATAATTATATGAAAGTGCGCCAGGATGACATGAAGAATAAACACGGCAGCTATGCGCATAATTGCTATTTACAGATGGCCGCGGAGATAGGATTGTTAGGGCTTTTTTCATTCCTGGCATTTGTTATATCTGTTATGATAAAAAGTTTCCGGGCGCTGGCAACTATTAAAGACCCATTTTACTATTCATTGGCCCTTGGTATAAATTTAGGATTGATAGCTTTTCTGATCCACAGCGCCGGTGACACCGATCTTTATTCGCTCCCTCTGGCAGCCCTGTTCTGGCTGTCTTCCGGCATATTGCTTGCCACTATCAAAATATCCGGGCTTGATGCATGACGAAGAAAATACTCATCACAAATCCTTTTGGGATAGGCGATGTCATCTTTTCAACGCCCTTAATAGAGACATTGAAAAAATACTACCCGGATAGTTACATAGGCTATGTTTGCAACAGGAGAGTGTCAGACCTTATAAGCACAAACCTGTTTTTGAATAAAATTTTTGTTTACGAAAAAGATGAGTACAGGGAAATATGGCAGCATTCCAAAATAAAATGCCTCCTAAAAATAATCTCATTTTTAAAAGGTATTAAAAAAGAGAAATTCGATATATCTATAGACTTATCTTTGAATTACCAATACAGCATGTTCTTTAAAATCATAGGCATAAAGAAAAGGGTAGGGTTTAATTACAGGAATAGAGGAAGATTCCTTACCGATAAAATAGATATCGAAAGTTTTGACGATAAGCATGTCGTTGAGTATTACCTGGATGTACTGCGGTTATTAGGTATCGATGCGTCGAAGACGGCGGTTTCTCCGAAGATATACGCTTCACAAGAAAGCCTGCGCTTCGGAGAGAGATTTTTAGAAAAGAATAATATAGCCAAAACAGACCTATTAATAGGAATCATCCCCGGATGCGGTGCGAGTTGGGGGATAGACGCGGGCCTCAGGCGTTGGGACAGAAAGAAATTCGCTCAGCTGGCCGATAAGCTTATTGATAAATACAGGTCGAAGATCGTCCTGTTGGGGAATCCGAAAGAGGCGGACATATGCGGGGAAGTGCAGTCCCTGGCGAAAGATAGAGTTATAAACTACTGCGGTAAGACATCCATTGAAGAGCTTATAGGCATCTTGACTAAATGCAAGCTTGTTATAACGAACGAAGGAGGCCTGCTTCACATGGCCACGGGTCTCGGCATCAAAACAGTATCGATTTTCGGCCCGGTGAACGAAGCCACTTATGGTCCGTACCCGCAGAGCGCGGATCATATCGTTTTGGCAAAAAAGGACCTGCCATGCAGGCCATGTTATAAGAAATTTAAATATACCGATTGCGACAAAAAGCTTTGTCTGGAGACGATTACCGTTGATGAGGTCTTACATGCCGCGGAGGAAGCGCTCAAGCGATGAAGTGCGATATCATAATACCGGTATGGAACCAGCCGGAGTCCACGAAGGAATGCATCGAAGCCGTTACGAGGACGACAAAGTATCCGTACAGGCTCATATTGATAGATAACGGAAGCGAGGCTGAAACGAGACTTTATCTGGAAGGACTGAAGAAGCTGAATTCACCGGAGATCACGCTTATACGTAATGAAACCAATCTTGGCTATATAAAGGCCGTTAACCAGGGGCTAAGGGTATCGGATGCGCCTTATGTTTGTATCATGAATAACGATACGGTGCCGGGCATCGGCTGGCTCGAAAATCTTGTAACCTTTGCTCATCAGCATAACGATATGGGCTTGGTCAACCCCTTATGCGACGGCCATAGGGATAGAACCATAGATGAATACGCAGAAGAAGTTGCGCGGAATGCCGGCCGATACATGGAGATGAACCAGTGTTTCGGTTTCTGCACGCTGATAAAACGCGAAGTCATAGAAAAGATAGGCTATCTGGACGAATCTTTCGGCATAGGCGGATACGACGATACCGACTATTCGATGAGAGCGTGGAAGGCCGGCTACAGATGCGCGTCCGTCCACTCTTCCTACGTCTATCATAAACAGCACGTTTCGTTTAAGGCCACAGGCGCTAAAGATAGCTTCACGCTTAAAGGGCAGCGGGAATATCTTAAGAAATGGCCGAAGCACTTAAGGATAGGAATGATCTTCTTCCTGAACGAGGGTGTGAGCGATAAAGAACTCGAGAATATGCTGAGGGCGGTCTTATTCCTGGCAAGGGAATGGTGCTGGATAAATCTGTGGATATTCGGCCCGGAGGCCGTGAACAGGGACAGGGCCGATCGGGCCGCCAAAAGGATCGGGATGCCTCTTCATCAAAATATAAAATTTAACTATATTTCAGAAAGGTTCGCGAATCCCCAGACTCTCGTAAGGCTCGTCGAGCGCTCTTTCGGGACGAAGAGGAGAAAGAAGTACGACGCCATATTCGCGGATAACGGCCACTCCGCGTCTTTTTTGAAGTTTTTCTATCCGATACATAAGACAAAGGTGATCTTTGTAAAACCGGAAACATGGGAGGATACGCAATCGTGGAAAAAGTTCTTGTCACAGGCGGGGCGGGGTTCATAGGTTCCCATTTAGTCGATGAACTGATAAAACGCAAATATAAGGTCCGGGTCCTGGACTCTTTCGAAGAACAGGTACATCAGAGTAAGAGGCCGGACTATCTTAATAAAAAGTGCGAATATATAAAAGGAGACGTCCGCGACCCGAAGGACCTTAAGAAGGCCATGGACGGCATAAATTTCGTCTTTCACCTCGCGGCCCAGGTAGGTGTCGGGCAGTCGATGTATCAGATCAAGAAATATATTGATCACAACACTCTCGGTACCGCGATACTGATGGAATATATCATTTCGAACAGGGCTAAATTGAAGATAAGAAAAGTTATTGTTGCCAGCTCGATGAGCATATACGGCGAAGGGGCTTATAAGTGCCATAGTTGCGGGACACGTTCTGAGCCTATAGAAAGAAGAGAAGAGGACCTGAAGAATAGGATATGGGAATACTCCTGTCCGCAGTGTTCGAAACCTCTGGAACCTACGGCTACCGGCGAAGAGAAGACACTCCGCTCGAACTCCATCTACGCGATCTCCAAGAAAGACCAGGAGGAGATAGTTTTAAACCTGGGCAAAGCTTATAAATTGCCTTCCGTCGCGCTTAGATTTTTTAATGTTTATGGCCCGCGACAGTCTCTTTCCAATCCGTATACCGGGGTCTGCGCCATATTCCAGTCGAGGATAAAGAATAATAACCCTGTCCTGGTCTATGAGGACGGGTTGCAGACAAGAGACTTTGTCAGCGTTAAAGACATAGCGGCGGCGAACATCCTTGTCATGAATTCGGAATCTGCCGATTATCAGTATTTTAACGTGGGCACAGGCAAGCCTACGAGCGTGCTCGATATCGCGAAGACCCTGAGCCGCCTGTATGGCAAAGAACCGAAAGTAACCATAAAGAACGAATACAGGATAGGCGACATACGCCATTGTTTTGCGGATATATCCAAGATAGAAAAGATCGGTTTTAAACCGTCCGTCGATTTCAATGACGGCATGCAAGAGATGGTCGAATGGGGCAAGAGAGCCTCTTCGGTCGACAGAGTTAATGAAGCAGATAAGTTACTGGCCAGGATGAAACTCAAGATATGAGCGTTAAAAGATGCGATATTATAGTCCCGACCTGCGATCAGCCTGAGCTTATCAGGAATTGCGTAGAGAGCCTGATCGGATCGACAAAATATCCGTATCGATTGATAGTCATAGATAACGGAACTTCTATCGAGGCATCCCGCTATCTGAAAGATATGTCGGTTTCGGGCAAACCGGATATGGTCCTTATCAAGCCGGATGAGAATCTCGGCTGGATAAAGTCCATAAATCGCGGCCTCGAATTCTCGAAAGATTCTGAATACGTCTGTTTCCAGAATGACGATACCGTATTTACCGAAGGCTGGCTGGAAGAGGCAGTAAGCTTATTTGAAAAAGATCCGAAGATAGGGATAATAAATCCGGAATGGGAAAAACCGGAAGGAGCCGATATAAACAAATTTGCCGCGGGACTCAAATGCTATTCCGGCCGGACCATCGATATGGATTGGTGCAGGGGGCATTGCTTTATCGTCAGGCGAGAAGTTGTGGATAAACTAGGCGGGTTCGATCCGATATATATACCCGTATATTATGACGATAGGGACTATTCCTTAAAGGCCATTGAGGCCGGTTATAAATGCGTGAAAGCCATGGGGGCGTTCGTCGACCATGTCAGGAACGTGACGATGAAGAGCATAATGCGTCAGAATAGGATATCTGACCTGATGGAGAGGAACGGAAAGATATTTTATAAAAGGTGGGGTTATCCTTTACGCATCGTATTGGTCTTGCGCGATCCCTCCGGTTCGAAGGTACTGCTGCAGAAGATGTGTATGGACCAGAATAAAGTAATTGTAATAACGCGCAAAGATGGCGTGGTCCCTTACGAACATACTAATATAAAGGCCCTGAAATTCGGCAGGGGCTTATTTAACGTTACAACCCTATTGTACGTGATGTCGAACAGAAGCAAGAAGCAGCAAAAGAAGACGGATTTTATCTTTACGAATGACAAGAGTTTTTATTTTTTCCTAAAACCTTTCAGCCGCTTTGTCCCGGCAGATATTATTTTTCGTGCAGATACGGATTCCCTGGACAGGGAAGCATTCAAACTCGTAAAAGAGAAGAAGGACATAGATAAAGGATCGATCGCATGACGGCATTACCTCTAAAGCAAAAAATTTCAGTGGTCGTTTTGACAAAAAATGAAGAGAAAAATATCGCCGCCTGCCTGGAGAGCGTCAAGTGGGCGGACGAGATCATCGTGATCGATGACCATTCTACTGATAAAACAGCGGATATAGCCAAACGTTACACCGGCAATGTAATCATGCATTCCCTGAGCAGCAATTTTTCCGAACAAAGGAACCTGGGCCTCGACCGCGCTTCGGGCGACTGGATCCTGCAGATGGACGCGGACGAACGCGTTACGGATGAATTAAGGAAGAAGATAACCGATATATTGAAGAATGGTTCGGAGTTGTCGGCTTTTAGATTTAAGAGGACGAATAATTTTTGCGGAAAATTCCTTACTGCGGGAGGAGAAGATACGCACAGGCCTTTAAGGCTTTTCAAAAAGGCAGGCGCGAGATTTTCAGGGGATAGGATACATGAGCAATTGACCGTAAACGGCCGGATAGGCGAAATAGATTCCGTCATGGAGCATTATAATTTTCCGGATATCAGCCACTATGTAGAGACCCAGGATTTTTACAGCGGACTGGAAGCCAGGGCATTATATGAAAAGGCAGGCCTGATACCGGAGCGCAGGCTTCGTAAGGAGCTTACCATCGGCCCGGTGAAACTGTTCTTCAAAATATATATAAAGCGAAGGGGTTATAGAGACGGCTTGCATGGCCTTGTCTTTGCCGCGCTTTCGGCATGGAGAAGGTTTCTTATATATGCGAAATACTGGGAACTGAACCAATCATCTTATAAGACCGGGGGAATGAAATGAACGTTTTAGGGTTTGGCGGGCCTTTCTTTCTTCATGATCCGGCCGCAGCCATGATAATCAATGGAAAAATAATTGCCGCTGCCGAGGAAGAAAGATTTATAAGGGAAAAACACGCGGTCGGAAAACCATGTCTTGAATCGATAAAGTTTTGTTTAAAGCGCTCCGGCCTTGGTCCGAAAGATATAGATGCTGTAGCGTTCCCGTGGTCCTTCGAAGCGTTCAACAGAAAAAAATGGGCGTATGCTGTAAAAACATTTCTATCTGAGCCTTCGCGCGCCTACAAGACGATAGCAAAATCCCGCAAGCAATGCGCCGTGACAAAAAGAGCCGTTTCCGACATACTGGAACATTTTGGCATCAGCCTTCCTCCGGAGAAAATCTTCTTTGTCGAACATCACATTTCTCACGCGGCAAGCGCTTATCTCTTATCCGGATATGAGCGCGCGGCCATAATGAGTATTGATGGGTCGGGTGAATTTACCTCGACTCTTTTCGCAGAAGGCATAAATGGTAAGATCAGAAAGATAAAAGAGATCGATATCCCCGATTCCCTCGGCAGGTTCTACTCTACAATGACGGCGTATCTCGGCTTCGATCCCAACGACGGCGAATACAAGCTCATGGGCATGGCGCCGTACGGCGATCCTTCGAAGATCGACCTTTCCGATATAATTTACAGTGACGGCCGGGCCTTTAAAACAAATCCGGAATACGTGTGGCCTATCCGGTCGCGCAGGTACGTCAAAGAGGCGATGATACCGAAGAAACTCGTGGAGCGTTTCGGCCCGCCCAGAAAAGGGGACTCTCTCGAGGAGCCGTATATCCACATAGCCGCCGCAACGCAGAAGACATTCGAAGATATTGTCATGAGATTGATGGACGCCCATCTGGGGAACGTATTGAGCGAGACCGGCAATCTCACATATGCCGGTGGGTGCGCTCTCAACGTCTCCCTCAATAGAAAGCTCGTTGAAAACCCGCTCGTGAAAAATATATTCGTTCAGCCGGCGTCTCATGACGCGGGGACTCCTCTCGGAGCTGCAGTTTTCGCAGCCGCCATGCTGGGCGATAAAATAGAACCGATGAAAGATGTCTATCTCGGGCCGGATTATTCGAAAGCCGAAATAGAGGCGGCGCTGAAAAGATCCGGTATCCGGTACAGGCTTTCAGGCGACATAGAGAAAGAAGCCGCCGAACTGCTTGCGGAGGGGAACGTCCTCGGCTGGTTCCAGGGAAGGATGGAGTTTGGCCCTCGCGCGCTCGGCAACAGGTCCATATTAGGCAATCCCACGATCCCCGGGACGAGCGACCGTATCAATGAGATGGTCAAATTCAGGGAAAAGTGGAGGCCGTTCTGCCCTTCAATATTACGGGAATACGCCAAAGATATATTCGGAAAAGACGTCGATGCGCCCTTTATGACGCTAAGCTTCCAGGTTACCGAAAAATGGAGAAGCCGTATTCCTGAAGTCGTGCATGTTGACGGGACCATGAGGCCGCAGACGGTCAGTGAAAAAGAGAACCCGAGGTTCTACAGGCTGATAAGGCATTTTCTCCAGAATACCGGTGTGCCGGCCCTGATAAATACGTCGCTGAACAGAAGAGGAGAGCCGATGGTTGCGAGCCCTGAGGACGCGGTCAATATGTTCCTGGGCTCGGGCCTGGATTATCTGGCCGTCGGGGATTTTTTGGTCAGCAGAGAGTAGGAGCCATGAATTGCGATATCGTAATACCTGTATGGAACCAGCTTGCGCTTACAAAGGATTGCATAGAGTCGATATTTAAGAATACCGCAAGCGCGGATTACAGGATAATCATTGTCGATAACGCCAGCGATGACGCGACTAAAAATTATCTTGAGGGCCTTAGCAAGGCATGGCCCAGGCAGATAGTTCTCATAAGGAACGAGAAGAACCTGGGTTTCATAAAAGCGGTAAATCAAGGCATAGCCGCTTCAAACGCTCCGTATGTCTGCGTCTTGAACAATGATACGCTCGCCTCGAAAAACTGGTTGAAAGAGATGATCGGCATAGCCGGAGCCGCGGATGACATCGGGATAGTGAACCCTTCAAGCAATAATCTGGGGCAGAAACCCGCCGCCGGCGAACCGCTGGAGCTCTATGCCGAAAAGATCGCCGGGCAATCAGGGCAGTTAATTGAGCTGGGCAGCGCAGTAGGGTTCTGTATGCTCATCAAGCGAAAGCTCTTTGAGAAGATCGGCGTATTTGACGAGATATACGGCATGGGTAATTTCGACGACACCGATTTTTCAAGAAGGGCGGTGCAGGCTCATTACAGGTGTGTCCGCGCATGCGGTGCCTATGTCTATCACAGGGAAAATTCCTCGTTTAAAAAAGTAGGGACATTCGATGACGATTTCAATAGAAACAGAGAGATATACGAATTCAGATGGGGGAAACCGAAGAGGGTCGCGTATATACTGGATAAGATCGATACGAACACCCTGAAGAATATGAACGGCGATGCGATGAACCTGGCGAGGAACGGCAACTGGATATGGTATTTTATGAAAGATCCCGTAGCGGCCCCCAGGCATTCGAACATAATCATAAAATATTTTCCGGGTGGCTGGTTTTACCCCAAAACAATATTCAATATCCTGAAGAAGAAAAAAAAATTTGACGAGATAGTTGTCGGAGAAAAAAGGCTCGGGAAATTTTTGGCGGGCCTTAATTTTATCCATAAAGCGGCAATAAAGTATTACTAAAGGAAGGTTCGAGAGATGGAAAAGATACCGGTCTCTGTAGTGGTCATAACTAAAAATGAAGAAGATAACATAGCCGATTGTCTCAAGAGTGTTTCGTGGGCCGATGAGCTGATAGTGCTGGATGACGATAGCGCCGACAGGACCGTGGCAATTGCGAAAGAACATACGGAGAAAGTATTGTCGCGGAAGATGGATATCGAGGGCCGGCACAGGAATTACGCTTATTCCCTTGCCAAAAATAATTGGGTGCTGAGCCTGGACGCCGACGAGCGTGTAAGCAAGGAACTGGAGGAGGAGCTAAAGGCTCTTTTTAAAGGTGAGATGAAGGATAAGGCCTATTCGATGCCGATAAAGAACTATATCGGCAAGCGCTGGATCAAATACGGAGGATGGTACCCGGCGCCCAAGGTCAGGCTGTTCGACAAAAGGTATTTTAAATATGAAGAAGTGGAGGTGCATCCAAGGGCGTTTATAGACGGCTCTTGCGGCCGCCTCACCAAGGACGTGCTTCACTATTCTTATAAAGACTATCATGAATTTTTCCAGAGTCTCAATAACCAGACGACGCTTGAGGCAAAGAAATGGTTCAAGGAGAAGCGCAGGATAAATTTTCTGAAGATGTACAGGAAGGCCATAAGCAGATTTTTGAAGGCGTACTTACAGAAGAAAGGGTTTAAAGACGGCCTTCTGGGTTTCGTGGTCTCTTACGGCGGAGGCTTGTACCAATTTATGAGTTATGTAAAATATCGCGAAATGGTAGAGAATGAAAAAAAATAGCTGCGATATAATAATACCGGTCTGGAACGCGCTCGATGCGACGGTAGAATGCGTGAATTCGATAATAGAGCATACGCACTATCCTTATAGGTTGATCATTATCGATAATGGGAGCGGCAAAGAAACACGCGACTGGCTCCTTCGTTTAAAGGATAAACCCGGGCTCGATCTGCAGCTGATAAGAAACGAAGAGAACCTCGGTTTCGTCAAGGCCGTGAACCAGGGGATGAGGGCGTCGGGTGCGCCCTATCTTTGTCTGATGAACAACGATACCGTCGCAGCAAGCGGCTGGCTCGACGAGATGGCGGCTGTTATGGAAACCGACCCCGCGATAGCGATAGTGAACCCGTCCAGTAATACCTTCGGGCAGGATCCCGGCGGCGAGCCGATTGAGGATTACGCGGTGAAATTGAAACGATTTACAGCCCAGGTACAGGAGCTTTACGCCTCCCGAGGTTTTTGCATGCTTATAAGAAGAGAGCTGATAAATAAGATCGGCTTCTTTGACGAAGCCTTTAATATCGGTTATTTCGAAGAAACGGATTTCTCTTTCAGGGCCCAGCGAGCGAATTTTCGCATCGTTCGCGCTAAAGGGGCTTACGTATATCATAAAGAGAATATCAGTTTCAGAGAATTAAAGGATAACAAAAGCATATTTGCCGCCAACGAAAAATTATTTTTCAAGAGATGGGGAAGGCCGGTAAGGATAGGTTATTTTATAGATAGAACGGGCTCCCGTGAGAGGGTAGAAGAGATCGCCGAGGCGATGGCGAAGAAGGGCCACCAGATATTCATCTTTCTAAAGAAGGGCCTGGACTGGCCGATAACCTTAGACCACATAAACATAAGAAGGGTCGATCTCGACGGGCTGTTTTTTGGGTTAGGGTCTATCTATTCCGCATTTAAGCGAAAGAAGAAAAAGAAACTCGAGATACTGATCACCGACAATAAGTTTCTTGGAGGCATTTTATCAAATTTAAAAGCGTTGCATAAATCGGAAGTCATGGTGAGCCCGGATGCGGATAATCTGTCCAGGCGGGTTCACGAGATATCGCAAGTGTTTTAGAGAAGGAGAGATAAATGGATATCATCGCTTTATCGGTTGTGATGCCTGTCTATAACGAGAAGAACTTTATATCGAAGATCATCGATAAAGTTCTGAAGCTCGACATTGTCAAAGAGCTGATAATCGTAGACGACTTTTCTACGGACGGAACGCGCGAACTTCTCAAGAATGCGAAGTTCGACGGCCGGGTAAAGATATACTATCATGACAAGAACATGGGAAAAGGCGCTGCCCTGCGCACCGGGTTCGCTTACGTGACAAAGGAAGTAGCGGTCATACAGGATGCCGACCTCGAATACGATCCCAACGAATTTACGGAAATGATAAAACCGATCGCAGACGGACAGGCGGACGTCGTATACGGTTCACGGCTATCGGGCGGCAGGCCTCAGAGGGTCTATATGTTCTGGCACAGGGTAGGCAATGATCTTTTGTCATTTGTTACCAATTTCCTTTACAACTCCACCCTCACCGATATGGAAACCTGTTACAAGATGTTCAGGAAAAGTGTCATTGATAAGATTAAAATAAAATCCAATGATTTTTCGGTCGAGCCGGAACTTACGGCAAAGATCCTGAAGAATAAGGCCCTGAGAGTTTACGAGGTACCGATATCGTATTACGGCAGGACATACGCCGAGGGGAAGAAGATCTCCTGGAAGCACGGTTTCGGCGCCCTATGGACGCTTTTAAAATACAGGTTTGTCGATTGATGAAGATAAAATATAAAAATTTATTTGTCATACTATTTATTGCGTGGACCGTATTGTGGATAAATTTTACGATAAGGGACCTGACAAAAAAACAATACCTGAACGATTATAAGATCTTATTGTTCCGTGACGCAGCGGGCAAGAGATCCTATGCATACGGCGACCGTTTCTTCGAATTTCTAAAATTTTGCAAAGAGTCATTGCCGGAAGGCAGCACTTACGGGCTTGTCGGAACGGAACCGATGTCACTGGATGTGAGGCGTACAGTATATTATCTCTACCCTCATTTTAAAGAAGAGAACCCTTCGTATCTGCTTGTCTTAGATGTGCCCGGATATACGAAAAACGGCTATGTTTTTTTTAAAGGACTGGATCCATCGAGATTCATACTTAAAAGGTTGTAAATATGGAAGCATTGCTGCAAATAACAGGTTTCGTTACAATAACCTCTCTTGCCGGTTTTAATATAATAGCCGTATATGACAGGAAAGGAGACCTGGGCGGNNTGGAAACGGCCGGGCTTTCTTATCTATTAGGCATCGGTGCCGTCACTATCGAGATGTTCGTCTTTGGCATATTCGGCGCGAAATTCACCATGCCGGATATCGTCCTCCCGTGGGTGATATTTTCTGCCATCAATATCCCGTTATTCAAGACGAGATTTATCAGAAATAGGCCGAAGTCAATGGTTCCGCGCGGATTAAGTTTATTTGAAAAGATAGCGGCATCCTTATTGGTATTTGTCGTGTGCTATACCTTTTTTACGGCGCTTATGAGGCCGGTCGAGTCTTACGACAGCGTTGCCATATGGTCGTTGAAGGCCAAGGTGATATATCTTGCGCAAACGCTGCCGCCGGATTTTTTTAAAATGATCGGGGAAAAGTTCCACGGCGCCCATCCCGACTATCCGCTGCTTCTGCCGCTTTCCGAAGTCTGGTTCTATACATTCGTCAATAGTTTTAACGATTATCTCGTGAAAGTGCTTTTTCCGCTGAATTTTCTTGCGTTCCTGCTTGTCTTTTATTCTTTTTTGAAACGGGCCGTCTCAAACCGGCTATTTGCGCTTATATTCACCTTTCTCCTGGCATCGGTCAGGCAATTCACCAATTCCGCAACAGATGGTTATGCGGATATGCAGATGGCCATATACTGCTCACTGACATTTTTGTCGATATATCTGTGGACCCGGGACAAAAAAGACGCATATTTTTGGACGGCGGTATTTTCGTGCGCCATTTCCATATGGACGAAGAATGAAGGCGCTGTTATTTTCCTGGGCTTTATAACTATACTGCTTATCCACATAGCCGCTGATAGGCAAGCCGTCAGAAGGGCGGCGTCATATAAAATGGCACTTGTCCCGGTCATCGTTATGGGCATCCTTTTTGCCGCATGGTTATTATTTAAAAATTCTATGAATATCCGGAACGATGTTATAAATATGCAGACATTCGCAACGTACAACCCGCTCAGCATCTTTAAGCGCCTGGCGGCAATTATTTACGAGTACCAGAGGCAGGCGTTCGGAGTAAAGTATTGGAACCTATCGTGGATCGCGTTCATCATATTGGCGATTCTCGGCCGGAAGAGGCTCTTTTCAGAAGAATACAGATATATAACGGTCCCGATATTTTTAATCTTAGCGTCTTATACTGTCGTATATTTTATAACTCCGCAGGATATAGATTGGCATTTGCGCACAACCGCATCCAGGCTTATGATGCATGTTCTGCCGCTCATGGTGTTCTATATCGCGCTCGAAGTGAAGAGGATATGTGAAAAAGACGATATTCATAGATAGGGACGGCGTCATAAACAAGGACCCGGGCGGCTGGACCGAGCACAGCTATGTTACGAGATGGGAGGATTTTCATTTTCTGCCTGGAGCGAAAGAGGCGCTCAAGCGACTTTTTGACAACGGGTATGATATAATCATAATCTCCAACCAGGGCGGGGTGAGCAAAGAATATTTTTCGCAAGACGCGCTCGACGAAATAACCGGCAAAATGCTGACGGAGATAAGAGCCGCCGGAGCGCGGATCAGGAAGACATATTACTGCGTCCATCAGGATAGCGATAACTGCGATTGCCGTAAACCCAAGACGGGGATGTTCAGGCAGGCGGAAAAAGATCTGGGCATAAAATCAAAAGGGACCTATTTTATAGGTGATGGCAAAGTCGACGTGGAAGCCGGTAACTCTATAGGCCTCAAGACCGTGCTTGTCCTGAGCGGCAAGACGCCGGCGGAAGAGGTCGACGGATGGGAGATAAGACCTGATCATATTTTTAGAGATTTGTTTGAGGCAGTCAAATTTATATTGAACGAATCGAAAGGGAAAAAATAGTGAAAATTTTAATAACAGGCGGGGCGGGAATGGTCGGAAGCCACGCCGCCGAATACTACGCCGGCAGGCAGGAAGAAGTGATAGTTTTGGATAATCTCATGCGTTCCGAACTATTCGAATACGACAAAAAAAGCGTCGAGTATAACTGGAACTACCTGAAAAAATACAAAAATATAAAGAGGATAAAAGGAGACGTCAGGGATAAGCGCGATCTTATATCTGCCATAGGTAAGGGTGTTGACCTGTGCATACATACTGCCGGCCAACCGGGTGTGGGATTATCGGTTAAAGAGCCGATGGAAGATTTCAGCATAAATGCCTACGGCACCCTGAACGTCCTCGAATGTTTAAGGCAGAGATCAAAAAGTGCATGTTTCATCTATTGCTCGACCAACAAGGTATTCGGCGAGAACGTCGATAAGATAAGATTAAAAGAATTAGAGAAGAGATACGTCTTTGACGGTCAGGAAGGCGTAAAAGAAGACATGCCGATCGACCTCACGGGCCACACGCCTTACGGCGCTAGTAAATACACCGGCGATATCTATGCTCAGGAATATGCCCGCATATACGGTATGAAGACAGCAATATTCAGGATGAGCTGTATTTACGGTATCAGGCAATTTGGGTTTGAGGACCAGGGATGGATAGCGCATTTTGTTATATCGAACCTGTTGAAACGCCCGGTGACCATTTACGGGAACGGCAAGCAGGTCAGGGATATATTATATGTCGAAGACCTTGTTGCCGCATATGATAAATTCTTCAAAAGCGGTTTGAGACACAGCGTCTATAATATAGGCGGAGGGCCGGAGAATACGACGTCGCTGTTGGAGCTTATCGAGCGGATCGAAGGCCAGACCGGTATAAAGATGATATATAAATTCGATGACTGGCGCCCTTCAGACCAGAAGGTTTACATATCGGACATAACCAAGGTTTCCAAAGAGTTGGATTGGCAGCCAAAGATAACGCCTTCTTACGGAGTCAAGCTGCTGACGGAGTGGGTGAGGGGCAATTTAGAGGTGTTTAAATGAAAAAGATACTGATACTTTACGCTACGGCAGGGATAGGCCACAAGAAGGCATCAATGGCGGTTAAGGAAGCATTCGATGAATTGAATATCCGGGATGCCGAGGTAACCATTGTGGATTCGCTCGATTATACCAACGAATTCTTTAAATGGTCGTATCTCAAGGCGTATCTTCTGATGGTGAACAGGTTACCGGCCCTCTGGGGATTTTTATATTATCTGACCGATAATTTCTACGTCAATCTGCTCATATCCAAATTGAGAAGGATAAATAATTGGATCAATTCGTGTAAGCTCGAGAAATATCTTATCGATACAAAACCGGATGTCATAATATCGACCCATTTCTTTGCCAGCGAAGTTATCTCCGACATGAAAGAAGAAGGCAAAATAGACTCGCGGCTTATAACGGTCGTTACGGATTACAGGCTCCACTCATGGTGGATCGCGGATGCGACGGATATGTATGTTGTCGCCGGCCAGGATGCTTATGACGATCTGGTAAAAAAATGGAAGGTCGAATCCTCCAGGATAAAAATCCTCGGCATTCCCATCGAACCGGTATTTTCGAAAAAACCTGACAGAGCGAAAATATTCCGGGATGCCGGGTTGAAAGCGGACCTCTTTACGGTATTGGTGGTCGGAGGAGGCTTCGGCGTAGGGCCGATCGAAGATATTATCAAGACGGTGGGCAATATCGCTGGACCGCTCCAGATAATAACGGTCTGCGGGCACAACGAAGAGCTGGCGAAGAAGCTGGAAGCGTTGAAATCTTCGATAAAAGCCAATATCAAGGTCTTCGGATACGTCAATAATGTTTACGAATACATGGACATAGCGGACGTTCTTATCTCAAAGTCGGGAGGGATCACGGTCTCCGAAAGCCTTGCGAAAGAACTTCCGATGATAATAATAGCACCCATCATGGGACAGGAGACGCGGAATAGCGATTACCTTATAAAGAACGGCGCCGCCATGAAGATAGCTAAACCTGAGGACTTAAAAGAGATAATAGGGTATCTTGTCTCGCATCCGGAAAAGATGACGGCAATGAAAGAGGCGATCAGGGCTATAAAGAAACCGGATGCCTGTTATGATATAGCAAAACTAGCTGTCGACATATGCACCAAGAAGAGTTAAGTTCTATAATAGCCTCCGTTAAAGCTTACCTGGACCTGGAGAAAGAGTCCGGGATGGAGGAATATTTTTTCGGGCCGGTCGAGGGGGCGCCTGCTATGGCAGGTGATGCGCCAGGCAACCTCGAGGCGCTTAAAAAAGAAGTGCTCGGATGCCGGGAATGCGATCTCGCCAGGACGAGGACGAACGTCGTCTTCGGCTCCGGCAATCCAAAGGCGCGCCTGATGTTCATAGGAGAAGCGCCCGGAGAAGAAGAAGACAAACAGGGATTGCCTTTCGTGGGCCGCGCGGGACAGCTTCTGACAAAGATAATCGAAGCGATGGGGTTAAAGAGGCAGGACGTCTATATCGCTAACATATTGAAGTGCAGGCCGCCGAATAACAGGGCGCCGCTCCCTGCAGAAATAATCGCATGCCGTGAGAACGTGAAACGGCAGGTAGAGATGATCAGCCCGCGCGTCATATGCACTCTCGGGAAATTTGCCACTCAAACGCTCCTTGATACCCAGACCCCGATCTCGGCCTTAAGGGGTAATTTCCGGGAATATAACGGTATAAAAGTCATGCCCACCTTTCATCCGGCCTACCTTTTAAGAAATCCCGATGACAAGAAACTTGTATGGCAGGACATGAAGAAGGTAATGAAAGAGTTAAAGTGATGACAAAATTCGCCGAAGTCGCAGTGGCCCTGCCGATGGACAGGATCTTCCATTATTCTATCCCCTTGAATCTTTCCGAAGATATGAAGGTAGGCAAACGGGTATTTGTCCCATTTTTGAACAGGGCAATGGTCGGCTATTGCGTTGGCCTGACCGACGAAGCTGACGTGAAAAACGTCAAAGGAATAATTTCTATAATCGACAAAGAGCCGATCCTAAGTGCGGAGATGCTCAAGCTTACCAGATGGGTCAAGGATAATTATTTCTGTTCGTGGGGCGAGGCGATAGCCGCAGTAATACCCGCAGGAATAAAAAAAGGCAGGGAGACGATAGGTTCCAGGCTCAAAGACGGCGAAGACGTATTGGAAAAATTCCCGCAATCGAAGCCGCACGACCTGATGGAAGAGCAGTCGAGGGCGCTCAGATCCGTAATAGAATCGGTAGATAAACACGAACACAAGACGTACCTTCTTCACGGGATAACCTCCAGCGGAAAGACCGAAGTATATCTTCAGGCCATAGACCACATCCTTAAGTCGGGTGCTCAGGCGATAATGCTCGTCCCGGAAATATCGCTCACCCCTCAGACGATCGAGAGATTTTCGTCCCGGTTCGGCGATCACGTGGCGGTGATACATTCCCGCCTGACGGCGGCTAGAAAGTTCCTGGAGTGGAAGCGCATAAAGGACGGAAAGGCCAATATCGTAGTTGGCGCCAGGTCGGCCATATTCGCGCCCGTAAGGAACCTTGGCCTTATAATCATAGATGAGGAGCACGAGACCTCCTATAAACAGGACGACGTTCCCCGCTACCACGCGCGCGACGTTGCCGAAGAGAGGGCAAAACTGAACAACTGCCCTCTTATCCTTGGCAGCGCTACGCCGTCCCTCGAATCGTATTATAAAGCAAAGACGGGTGAATACAGGCTCATCAGGCTTACGAAGCGGGTCGATGAAAGGCTTCTGCCTAAGGTAAAGATAGTAGACATGAGGATGGAGCTTGCCACGCGCCGGCGCATCACCATATTTTCCAAGGTCCTGCTCGACGCGGTCGCGAATACGCTTCGGTGCGGGAAGCAGGCGATCGTTTTCCTGAACAGGCGCGGTTTCTCGACATTCGTGAACTGTAAAAAGTGCGGCCTCGTCGTGAAATGCAAAAGATGCGATACCGTGATGGTCTATCACTTTGACGAGAAGAAGCTCATATGCCATTATTGTAATTACACGGCCAAGCCTCCGGAGATATGCCCGAATTGTAAATCCGATTATATAAAATATCAGGGTCTCGGGACGGAGAAGGTCGAATCCGAGATAAGCCACAGCTTTCCTCACGCCAGGATCGCGCGGATGGATTCGGATACCACCGTGAAGCGCGGCTCGCATGACAGGATACTGGGGAAGTTTAAGTCGGGCAAAATAAATCTGCTGGTCGGGACACAAATGATAGCGAAGGGGCTCGATTTTCCTCAGGTGACGCTCGTCGGCGTCGTCTCGGCAGACGTGAGCCTCAATATACCGGATTTCAGGGCGAGCGAACGGACGTTCAACCTGCTGACACAGGTGGGAGGCAGGGCGGGCAGGGGCGAGGATGGGGGAGAGGTGGTCATCCAGACATATACGCCGGGCCATTACGCTATTCTCGCCGCGGCAAAACATGATTACGAGAAATTTTATCACGAAGAGATAGTCCACCGCAAAGAACTGCTTTTTCCGCCTTTCATAAATCTGACTAAGGTAACGGTCCGCGCCAGGAACGATGACTTGGCTGCCAGGACTGCCGAAGAATTGAGAGAGGCGATAAAGTGCGAAGGCCCGGAGATGCTGATCGCCGGCCCGTCTCCCGCGCCGATAACGCGGATGAGAGGATATTACAGGTATAATATAATGCTCAAGAATAAAGAGCGACTCGAAGCTTGTGCGCTCCTGAAGAAAGTGCTCGGTATTTTTAGGAAACCGCACGGAGTTTTGATAGCCGTTGACGTCGACCCGGTGCAGATGTAGAATGGGGAAGTAAAATTTTTCGTTTCGTGAGAAATCCCCTTTCGGGATTGTGCCT
>PLLI01000096.1 GCA_003140915.1 Candidatus Omnitrophota bacterium | reverse complement strand
ATGACTAGCTGAGTGATATTATGGCCGTCTATGGGACCGAAATACCTGAACCCCATCTCCTCAAAGAGCATCCCCGGGACGAGCAGGTTCTTCAACCCTTCCTCGAGTTTTCTTGCGGCCCTGTATGCGCGAAAACCGAAACGCGGAATGCGCTTTACGAGCCTTTCGACGTCTAATCTTATCTTGTTATATCTGGGTGCGGTTATTATCCTGTTCAGGTATTTGCTCAATGCACCCACGCTCTTCGAAATAGAGCGCTCATTATCGTTCAAGATCACTATTATGTTCTTACCTGTATGCCCGGCATGATTCAATCCCTCGAATGCCATTCCCCCGGCCAGTGAAGCGTCGCCGATCACGGCGACAATTTTGTTCTTTTCATTTTTCAGGTCGCGCGCTATTGCCATTCCGAGCGCGTTCGAGATGGACGTGGAGCTGTGGCCGCATGTGAACGGGTCGTATTCCGGACTCTCGTCTTTATTCGGGAACCCGCTCAGGCCTCCCAGCTGACGCAACGTCGGGAATCTCGATAATCTTCCGGTCAATATCTTATGAGGGTAGGCCTGGTGCCCCACGTCCCANNTAAGTTCAACGGAACCGAGGCTCGAAGCGAGGTGGCCGCCGGAGCGCGACACAGTCTTGAGGATCTCCTGCCGTATCTCATCCGCTATTTTCGGAAGTTCCTCTAAAGGTAATTTTCGCAAGCTCGCCGGATCGTTTATCTTCTCTATCATTTCGACCTCGTTAAAATAGTATCCGCTATCTTTTTTAATCTCTCCGCACGTGGCCGCCCTAAGACAGCCAGCGCATCTTTAGCTTTATCTATCGATATTCCCGCATCTTTACGAAGATGGATATTTTCTCCGTCCAAGATATCATCGATTGCCTGGAATGCCATTCCTAAATTAAGTCCGTATTTGCGCAGCGTCGCTATGTTTTTCTTACCGGCGCGGGCTGAGAGGGCACCGAGGGCTGCGGATGCTTCAAAGAGTTTCGCGGTCTTAAGGCGGTTCACTTTATCCGAATTTTTATTTCCCGCAATATCGAGTGCCTGACCGCCGACCATTCCTTCGGACCCTGTTGCCGCAGATAGTTCCTTTATCATTTTTATGCCGATCCAGGGTGCGTATCCGTTCGCCAAGAGATCGAAGGCAAGAGTAAGAAGCGCATCACCGGCAAGTATGGCATTCGCCTCTCCGAATTTTTTATGACAGCTCGGGCGGCCGCGGCGGTAATCATCGTCGTCCATAGAGGGGAGGTCGTCGTGTATTAATGAGTAGGCATGCACAAATTCCACCGCGCATCCCGCGGCCGCGGCTTCTCTATAGTTTCCGCCGCATGCTATCGCTGCCTCGATCAAAATGATGGGCCGGATCCTCTTGCCGCCGGGAAATACGCCGTAACGCATCGCCTCGTGCAGGATCCTCGGCTCCGTCTTTGCCGACGGAAGGAACTTGTCGAGATCTTTATCAATAAGCTTTGCGAGGTTCAAAAAAGTCCTTCTTCTGTCTTTGCCCTTTTTTTCTTTATCTCAGGCTTCATATCTTCTTCAGCCAGTTTTTCGTCAAAAGGCTTCAGTTCAACCGAACCGTCTTCCGACTTCAAAAGTATCTCGACCTTCTTCTTTGCAACCTCGAGCTTTTTGGAGCACGCCTTGGATAAACGTATGCCCTCTTCGTATTTTTCCAGCGACTCATCCAGCGAAAGGTTGCCGCTCTCCAGTTCTCCCACTATCTTCTCGAGCCTCTTTAACGCGTCCTCAAATTTCATCTCAGCCATTTTCGATCTCCTCCACTTTGCTCCTGAATTTACCTTTACCGAGTTTCGTCTCGACCATGTCGCCGATTTCAAGCGAACCTATATCTTTTAAAATGGCGCCTTCGGGTAATTTCACGGTTACGCTGTAGCCGCGTTTCAATATCGCTAATGGGTTGAACGCTTCTAGTTTGCTTTTAAGCAGGTTGTGATTTTCGCCCCGCATCTTGACCAGGTGCTCGACCCTTATGGCCATATCTTTACGGAAATCATCTATCATCTGTTCGTATTGCGTGATGAGGTTGAGCGGCTGCCTCAATATGTAGCTCTCTTTTACGGCCTTGAACCGTTCAGCGAGGCGGTTCACTTTTCCGGTGAGCGCGTTATTCAGCCTTGTTGTCGATGCACTTATGAGGTTCACGAGATCTTCTTTTTTCGGGATGACAAGTTCCGCGGCCGCCGACGGTGTCGGCGCGCGGAAATCCGCGACAAAGTCCGATATCGTGTAATCTATCTCATGGCCAACGGCGCTTATTACGGGTATCATGGATTCGTATATTGCGCGCGCCACCGTCTCTTCATTGAACGGCCAGAGGTCCTCGAGCGATCCTCCGCCGCGCGTAACTATCATCACGTCGATATTCTTGAGTTTGTTGAATTCCCTGATAGCCCGCGCTATCTCGTCTTTCGCGCTCTCGCCCTGCACCTTCACGGGATTTATTATTATTTCAACGTTAGAGAACCTTCTGCGCGCAATATTTAAAATGTCCCTGATCGCCGCGCCCGTGGGGCTTGTAACTATGCCTATCCTAGTCGGGAGGAACGGTATCTGGACCTTGTGTGACTGGTCGAAGAGCCCTTCTTTCTGTAGCTTCTCTTTCAACTGTTGAAATTGTAACTGCAGCGCGCCGATACCTTTCGGCTCAATTTCTTCGGCGATAAGCTGGTAATCCCCCCGCGCCTCGTATATGCTCAATTTACCGAAACAGATGACTTTCATCCCGTCTTTCGGCTTGAATTTGAGTTTTGCGTTCGAGCGTGCGAACATCGCGCATTTTAAGACCGCGCCGGCATCGCGGAGCGAAAAATACATGTGACCGGACGAGTGCAGGACGAAGTTCGATATCTCGCCTTCGATCCAGACTGCCGGGAACGAATCCTCGAGTATGCCACGGACATACTTCGTCAGTTCGCTGACCGTGTATATGTGTTTCTCTTTCTGCTCGTTCATATATTCGTCATAAAATTTTTTATATCCCTCAGGAATGTGATGTGGCGATGTNNATTTTTTTCGAGCGAAAATTTTAACCATGTAAAATTTTCGCGTCCCTGCGAACCACGAGCCACAGCACATTCTATTGCTGCAGCGAAAAATTTTACTTACTCAGGTATCGAGCGATCGAGGCTGCGGCGCGTTTGCCGGCACCCATCGCCGCGATCACCGTCGCGGCCCCTGTCACTATGTCACCGCCGGCGAATACGCCCTCTAGCGACGTCATATTATTCTTATCGACGACGATATTACCGTCCGCGTTCAGCTTCATACCAGGAAGCGTCTTCGGCAATAGCGGATTCGGCCCCTGGCCGATGGCGCAGATGACCGTATCGAGTTTCATCTTGAATTCGGATCCTTTGATCGGAACGGGCCTTCTCCTCCCGCTTGCGTCCGGCTCGCCGAGCTCGTTTCTCATAAGCTCCGCCTCTTTGACCCAGCCCTTATCGTCCCCGGAAAATTTAAGAGGGTGCGTCAGGAGCTCGAACTTGATACCTTCTTCTTTAGCTCTGTGAATTTCATCGAGACGGGCAGGCATCTCAATTTCGGTCCTGCGATAGATTATGCGCACGTCCTTCGCGCCCAGCCTTAAAGCGCATCGTGCTGAATCCATCGCAACGTTACCTGCGCCCACTACGCCCACGGAATTGCCGATTCTGACAGGCGTATCGTATTCGGGAAAGAGATAGCTCTTCATGAGGTTCGTGCGCGTCAGAAATTCATTCGCCGAATATACGCCGTTCAGGGCCTCTCCCTCAATGCCCAGAAAATATGGAAGGCCGGCGCCTATGCCGACAAAGAAGGCCTTGAAACCGTCTTTTTTCAGTTCATCTATTGTCTTCGTTTTGCCGGCCAAAAAATTGTTCTCTATTTTAACTCCGAGAGATTGCGCGTATCCAATGTCGATCTCCACGATACGTTTCGGCAGCCTGAATTCGGGTATACCGTATGTTAAAACTCCGCCCGGCTTATGTAGCGACTCAAAGATAGTTACGTCATAGCCCATCTTTGCAAGCTCTCCGGCGCACGTTATCCCTGCCGGGCCGGATCCAATTACAGCAATTTTCTCTTTGCCTGACCCAACCCTAGAACCTTGAACCTTGAACCTTGAACCTTTTTTTATTTCCCAATCCGCCACAAATCTCTCGAGATCTCCTATCCCGATCGGCATGTGCTTCTTATCCAAAATGCACACTTTTTCGCATTGATCCTCCTGGGGGCAAACTCTGCCGCAAACAGCGGGAAGAAAATTTTTCTCCCTGACCTTCGCAAGGGCCTTCTCGAATTCGCCTTTAGCGATAAGCTGGATAAATGCGGGAATATCTATCTCGACGGGACAACCGCCCGCGCAGGCGGCCTTCTTGCAATTAAGACATCTCTTGGCCTCTTTGACGGCCTCTTCTTCCGTCAGGCCCAGGGCCACTTCATCGAAATTCTTAATGCGTTTTTTGGGGTCTTGCGTATTCATTGCTTATAAATACAGTTTTTGTTGTGCTTCTCGAAATATCCGATCGCCTGTTTCTCTTCTTCTACAAAACGCTTTTGCCTCTTTAAGAAACCGTCCCAATCCACGAGATGGCCGTCGAATTCAGGGCCGTCGACGCAGACAAACTGCGTCCGCCCTCCTACAGTGACCCTGCATGTCCCGCACATGCCCGTGGCATCGACCATGTTGGCATCGAGCGATACGAGCGTTTTTAAGGCGCGCGGTTTAGTCGTCTCGGAAACCGCTTTCATCATTATGTCCGGCCCAACCGAGTAACAGAGGTCGAACCTTTCTGCGGCCATGGCATCTCTTAAAGGATGGAGGACGAGGCCTTTTATGCCATAAGAACCATCGTCGGTTGTAACAATAAGTTTGTCGCTTAAACTTTTAAGCTCTTCTTCGAGTATGACCAATTCCTTTGTGCGGCCGCCTATTATCGTGAGGACGTAATTACCGGCTGACTTCGCGTACCCGGCTATTGGCAATATCTCGGCGATCCCTACGCCTCCGGCGACAAGGACCACCTTGCCGACTTTGCCAAAATCCGTCTCTTTGCCGAGCGGGCCGAGAACGTCCGATATGGAATCGCCCGCCTTTAGGCAGCCGAGACGTTTTGTTGTCGCACCGGTTTCCTGAAAAATTATCGTGATCGTCCCTTTGCCCGAGTCAGAGTCGTTTATGGTAAGCGGTATACGCTCGCCTTTCTCATCGATCTTCACAATGACAAATTGGCCCGCTCTTCTCGAGCGGGCAATTAAGGGGGCTTCTACCGCCATCTTCCACATAACCGAATTCAACCTGACCTTTTCGATTATCTTATAGCTCATACTTTTTCATGTTAGTTTTTTCTGGATACGTTTGATCGAATTCGCTTTACCTGTCTTGTCGTCAACATCGATTACAACGCCATGGAGCTGTATGTCACCCTCTGCCATCTCGAACTTCATCGGCATCTGGGTAAGGAACCGCGCCAGTATCTGCTCTTTCTTCCGGCCGATCACTCCATCATACGGGCCGGTCATCCCGGCATCGCTAAGGAATGCCGTGCCGTTCGGCAGTATCTTTTCGTCGGCGGTCTGGACATGAGTATGCGTGCCGATTATAGCGCTCACCTGCCCGTCCAAATACCATCCGAGCGCGATCTTTTCGCTCGTCGCCTCGGCATGCATATCTATGATGATAACCCTCGCTCTATTTTTGATCTTGTTGATCTCTTCCTGCGCAACCTTGAACGGACATTCGAGCGGCTGCATGAAGACACGGCCCATCAGGTTGATGACTCCCACGTCGGTGCCGGACTCCGATTTTACGACCGTCGAACCGGACCCGGGAGCGCCGGACGGATAGTTCGCAGGGCGCAGGATGCGCCTGTCGGATTCGATCCTATCGATTATCTCTTTACGTTTCCAGATATGGTCTCCGGAGGTAATGACGTCGAGGCCGTGATTAAAAAGTTCATCCGCGAGCGATGGGGTCACGCCGCTCCCGCCCGCGACATTCTCCGCGTTGCCTATGACAAATTCGATCTCATTGGCTTTCTTTATTCCGGGAAGAAGTTCCGCTATTGCCCTTCTCCCCGGCTCGCCGACTATGTCGCCGATAAATAAAATCTTCATAAACCCTCTTTTGTCTATAGTCTATGGTCGATTGTCTATAGTAAAATGCTTAACTATTGACCATTGACTATCGACTACTTTGCATACTCCACGGCTCTTATCTCCCGTATAACGGTCACCTTTATCTGGCCCGGATACTCCAGCCCCTCTTCTATCTTCTTGGTTATATCCCTCGCCATTACCGCTGCCTGGGCGTCGTTTATCTTCTCTGGTTGGACGATGACGCGTATCTCGCGGCCCGCCTGTATGGCGTATGCCTTCTCGACGCCCTTGAACGAATCGGCGATCGATTCCAGTTTTTCGAGGCGTTTCACGTAAGTCTCAAGCGTTTCCCGGCGGGCGCCCGGGCGGGACGCGCTTATGGCATCGCCCGCCTGACACAATACGGCAAGGAGGGTCTTAGGCTCTACGTCCTGGTGGTGCGCCTCTATCGCATGGCATATGTTCTCGGATTCGCCGTATTTTCTGGCGAGGTCCGAGCCGAGTTTCGAGTGAGTGCCCTCAACTTCGTGGCTTACGGCCTTTCCTATATCATGCAGGAGCCCTATTCTTTTGGCCAGGTTAAAGTCGAGCTTTAACTCGCTCGCCATGACGCCCATGAGATGCGCAACTTCTTTCGAATGTTCGAGGACGTTTTGGCCGTAACTGGTCCTGTATCTGAGCCTTCCTAAAAGCTTGACGATCTCAGGATGAACTCCATGCAGGCCCGTGTCGAAAAGCGCCTTCTCGCCTTCTTCCTTTATAGTATTCTCCATCTCTTTCTTGACCTTCTCAACGACCTCTTCGATCCTCCCCGGATGAATGCGGCCGTCCTGGAGCAGGCGCTGAAGAGATAGTTTCGCGATCTCGCGCTTTATCGGATCGAAACCGGAGAGTATGACCGCTTCCGGCGTATCGTCTATTATAACGTCTATGCCCGTCGCAATTTCGAGGGCCCTTATGTTCCTGCCTTCACGGCCTATTATCCTGCCCTTCATCTCGTCGCTCGGCAGGTTCACGACGCTCACAGTGGTCTCGACGGCGTGTTCTGCCGCGCACCTCTGTATCGCGAGGCCTATTATCTTACGGGCCTCCTTATCGGCCTTCTCTTTTGCTTCATCCTCGCTGCGCTTGATCATTACGGCCGCTTCCTGTTTCACTTCGTCTTCCAGCTTCGTCAGGAGTAATTTCTTCGCCTCTTCGCGCGTCATACCCGATATGTTCTGCAGCTTGTCCTTCTCTTCCTGCAGGAATCTCTCGAGGTCCTTCTCTTTAGAAACGATCGTCTTCTCTTTCTCACCCAAGGTATGGTCGCGTCTTTCAACATCCTTCTCTTTGCGGTCTATCATGTCCAGCTTCCTATCGAAGTTCTCCTCTTTTTGGATGAGCCGCTTCTCCAGGATGACCAGTTCCTGCCGCCTGTCCTTGGTCTCTTTCTCGAATTCCGTCCGCAACTTTAAAAGCTGGTCCTTTGCCTGTAGCTCCGCACCGTGGCGGATCTTGTCAGCCTCGTTCTTTGCCGTCTCTGTCATCTTCCTGGCGCTGTCTTCGGCGTTCTTCAGTTTCTTCTTCGAATGGATCTTTCTCAGCAGGTATCCTAACGCCATGAAAGAGATTGCGGCAAGAGCAGCGAGGCCTATGTAGATTAGCGTGCTGTCTTGATGCTGCATTGTGTCCTCCCCGTAGTGCTTATAGTTGTAAGCAATAAATCACCGCTTACGACTAACGTGATTTTGACCTAAATTATGCCGCGATGGTCATCCAGACGGGAATATCGTGTGAGTCTTGAGGAAGGTGTTCTACGACCTGAAAGTCGAAGGCAAGCCCTACAGTTCTGGTTTTATTTGGCAGCGCGCATAAGAATCTATCGTAATAGCCGTGTCCCCTTCCCAGCCTCACGTTCTTCTTATCAAAGGCTATTCCGGGGACTATAATCAAGTCTATATCTTCTAAAGGAACCTCTTTCACATGGCCCGTTTTGGGCTGATAGATTCCAAAATGCTGCCGCTCCAAATCCGCTATCCTATCTTTTATCTCGCCAGCTATAAGACGCTTCTCTTCCTTTATGATCACAGGAACACACACTCTCTTCCCGATCCTGATCGCCTCGTCTATCATAGACATCGTATTCACTTCGTCCTTCAACGAGACGTAAAACATCACGACCTTGGCTTCTCTAAAAGCCTCTTCGTTAAACAACCTGTCTTTTATTATACCACTCTTTTTAGTTTTTTCAAGCTCTGAGTGGTTATTCAGTTTTTCCTTAATATGGCTTCTAATCTTGTGCTTCACTCTTAAACTTTCGCTTTTTTCTTTGCCAAATAATCGTCAATGGCGCTTCTAAGCGCCTGTTCCGCCAATACGGAACAGTGCATCTTTATCTTCGGCAGCCCGCCGAGAGCCTCCGCTACCGCATGGTTCGAGACCTTAAGCGCGTCTTCGATAGTTTTGCCTTTGACGAGTTCTGTGACCATGCTCGATGTGGCTATCGCGGCACCGCATCCGAACGTCTTGAACTTGGCATCTGTAATGATCTCATTCTCATCAACTTTTATATAGAGCCTCATTATATCTCCACAGACGGGATTCCCTACGTTGCCGATGCCGCTGGCGTCCGGGATCTCGCCCACATTGCGGGGGTTTCTGAAATGCTCCATCACTTTTTCTGAATACTGTCCTTCCATATCATTTCCCTTTCTCAAATAACGGCGACATATCGCGAAGCCGTTTTATTATAGGCGGCAAAACCGCCAATACGTAATCTACGTCCTCCTTTGTATTGTCCCTGCCGAGCGAAAATCTCACAGACCCTTGGGTCTCCGCCGGGTCCACGCCCATCGCGGTCAAGACGTGTGAGGGCTCGAGCGAACCCGAGGTACAGGCGGAACCGGTAGAAACGCCTATCCCTTCCATATCGAGATTCAGGATTATCGATTCCCCTTCCAGATATTTAAAGCCGACGTTCAGCGTATTTGGAAGCCTGCTCGTCGGATGGCCGTTCAGCCGTACATCTTCTATTTTCGATGTTATGCCTTTATAAAAATAATCCCTCAGTTCCGTCAATTTTTTACTATCGACGGCAATCTCTTTCTGAGCGAGTTCACAGGCTAGCCCGAGCCCGACTATGCCCGGGACATTCTCCGTGCCCGCGCGTTTTCCCATCTCGTGATGACCGCCGAGCATCTGCGGCGTTATCTTAGTCCCTTTCCTTATATAGAGCGCACCCACGCCTTTTGGGCCGTAAAGCTTGTGGCCGGATAACGAGAGGAGATCTATGTTCATCTTTTTAAGGTCAAGCGGGATCTTGCCTGTCGATTGGACTGCGTCTGTGTGAAAATATACGCCTCGCTCTTTAGCTATCGAGCCAATCTCTTCTATCGGCTCAATCGTGCCGACCTCGTTATTCGCGTGCATTATCGTTATGAGTATTGTCTTATCCGTTATCGCCCTCTTTATCTCTTCCAAATTTACGAAACCGTAACCGTCCACGTTCACGTAAGTAACCCTGCACCTTTCCTTCTCAAGAAACTTACATGTATTCAGGACGGCATGATGCTCTATCGATGAGGTTATTATATGGTTTCCTTTCGAACGAAGCGCGGCTACAACGCCTTTTATCGCTAAATTGTCCGCTTCTGTCCCGCCGGAAGTGAATATTATCTCTTCGGGACTTGAGGCATCCAATAAAGACACAATACTCTGTCTTGCCTGGTCAACAGCTGTCCTCGCCGACCTTCCGAATTGATGAATGCTCGAGGCATTACCGTAGATCTCGCTGAAATACGGAAGCATCGCCTCGACAACCTCAGGACGCGTCCTGGTAGTAGCATTATTATCCATGTAGACTTTTCTCATAGGCTTCTCCTTGTCTCCGCGCAGAGCTCTTCGAGAGTAATCGAATCGAGGCAATCCCCTATCGTCTTCGCGAGTTTCATCCAGACTAGCTTCGGGACGCACCCCTTGCTCTTCTTGCACACGTTCTGTGAACCCTTCTGGATCGCGGTACAGTGGACCGGGTAAAGATCCCCTTCGAGCGTCTTTACGATATCGCCGACCGTTATCGCATCCGTCTCTCTTGAAAGGCGATACCCGCCCTTCGGGCCCCTGATACTATCTACCAAACCCTTATGCATGAGTTTATTCATGAGCTGCTCTAAATAAGCGACAGAGATGCCCTCTTTTTTCGATATGTCTTTTATCGAAATGGCGCTATCTGAGCCATTCATCGCGATATTGAGCATTGCACGTAAACCGTACTCTGATTTCGTCGATAGTTTCATGAAATTAGATTACCATAGTTGACCGATTTAGTCAACTATAAAGTAAAATAAAAATTACTGCTGGGCCTTCTCCTGAGAGTAGTTGACGGCTCTGGTGGGATACGGAATGACGATGCCCTCTTTGCGAAAACGCTTGGTGAGACGCTTTATGAATTCGTGTTTCAGGAGAGCCTGATCTGTAAATTCCCGCGCCATCAGGCTCACGCTGATCGCAATGCCTGAATCGCCGAAGGAACTGTACCGGACGGACGGTTCGAAATCCGGGACGGCGCCCTTCACGTCGCGCATGATTTCCTTCGCCGTTTCAAGGACGGCCTTTTCGGCGCATGCCAAGTCGGTATTATAATGGACCGGGAGTTCCACGGAGAACGTCACGCGCTTGTCTGGTAGGCTGTAATTGGTGATGATCGTCTGCGTCAACTTCATGTTGGGGACGAGGACTACACTATTAGACGGCATCTTTATCTTCGTGGTGCGCCAATCGATATCCGTTACATGACCCTCCTGCCCGGAATCAAGTTTCACGTAGTCGCCTATCTTTATCTGGCGGGCCATGATGACGTGAAAACCGGCGAAGAGGTTAGCGAGCGTCTCCTGCAGCGCCAAGGCAACCGCGAGGCCTCCTACGCCCAGCGTGGCCAGTATCGGTGTTATCGAAACACCGAGCGAATGGAGTATGACGAGAGCACCGACGGCGAAGATTATTATCTTCGAAACATTCTGCGTGAACGTGGTGACCGGCAGGGCGGTGTCGTGCCTTCTCGAATATTTTTTTACGGCTGCCACGACGATATTCGCGCATATTATCGTTACCAGCATCGATATGAGAACGAATATTGTCTTTTCGGCCAGCGACATCGTCATAACTTAACCTCTCTCGGCTTCCCTGCCTTCGAATGATCTTTGGGGGGTCTTATTTCACGCAGGAGATCGAGTTTATTTTTTTTCTTTAACTCATTGTATATCAATATCCACGCGCAGTCCCTGTTCTTATCGACTTCACATTTACCTTTATCCTGTCCGCCGCACGGCCCGTTCAAGAGGCCCTTCGAACAACGCGTCAGGGGGCAGATAAGTCCGGTGAGTTCCAGGACGCAATCCCCGCACGCCGAGCATTTCTCGAGGAAGACGCCGCCTGAATCTATCGCGCCCATGAAGAGCGTGTCGCACCCGACGTGGATGGGCTTCTCGCTCCTCAGGTTCTCTTTTACGGACTGTATGCCCAAGCCGCAGGCGAGGACCAGAACAGCGTCGGACGACTCTATCGTCTTCCTGTTCTTTGCAAGCTCCAGCTTTACCTTTGCGGCTATGCACGGGGCCTCAGGTATGCAATATCCTGTAACGGTCTTTCCTTCCTTCTCCAGCGCTGCCTTTATCTTCTTGATATCGTCTTCGCCGCCGGTCTTGCACGTGGTCGAGCACTCTCCGCACCCGATAATAAACACCGATTTCGCGCCCTCGAGATACTTCAGTATCTCTTTAAAGTCTTTCTGCTTAGTGATAATCATATCTTCAGCTCGATCTCTTTTATCTTCTGCAGTATTGCAGGAGTAGACCCAAATTTTAATAGTTCCCGGTATAATTGTAAAGCTTTTTTATAATCTCCTTTTCGCGTATACAAAGACGCGAGAAGGTCAAAAGCAAAGATCCTGTCGCTATCCATATAGCTGTTCGATGCGACGTTCACGCCCCGCCCTTCGAGCCATAGCCGGCGGGCGCGCTCCAGGTATATCGCAGCGTCGTCATAATCACCCTCCCTGAAATAGAGTTCTCCGAGCGCCGAGAGGATCTGTGCCGAGCCAGGGTTGTTCTTTTCGCCCTCTCGTAAAAATTTAAAACTTTCTTCTCTCCTCCCAACCCTGTCGAGCCAATAAGCGCCCAGCACATAACCGCGTATGTCGTATGGATTGAATGCAACTTCAA
>PLLI01000106.1 GCA_003140915.1 Candidatus Omnitrophota bacterium | reverse complement strand
ATATTTCCGGGACGGAAACTTGCCTGCGCTACATTAAAGAAAATATATCGCAAAACGCCTACACGAGTCTCATGAGCCAGTACTATCCTACGTTCAAGGCGCTCGATTTTAAAGAGCTCTCGCGCGGCATCGAGAAGGAAGAATACAAGAATGTAGTTGACGCTTGCCGTCTTTTGGGGTTAAATAATGGCTGGATACAGGAAATACCGCCAGAGCCCGACGATAGTTTTCTGGGGACTAAGCTGATAAAGCCGAAGGATTGACCGAAGATGCCGCAAAGACGCAAGAGAACGATTTCGCACGCCAAGCAATTCGAGGCCCTCTCGAAGGTAAGCAGGACCATAACCTCTAATCTTTACCTTGAAGACATCCTCAAACTCATAGTAACGGTTACAGCCGAGATAATGGATTCCAAGATATGCTCCCTCATGCTGATAGATGAAAAGACCAAAGAGCTCGTCCTGAAAGCCACACAATCGATGAGTGAAACCTACAACAAGAAGGCGCACCTTAAAATCGGCGAAGGCATTGCCGGAAAGGTTGCGCTCGAAAATAAGCCGAAAGTGGTAATTGACCTTTCTAAGGAGCCGGAATATAAATATAAGGACATAGCCGCCAAGGAGGGCCTGAAGTCGCTTCTTTCAGTGCCGCTGGCGGTCAGAGGAAAGGTCATAGGAGTATTGAATAATTACACCTCCTATCCTCATAAATTCACCAATAATGAGATAAACATCCTTACTACCGTTGCCAATCAGGCCGCGATAGTCATCGAGAATGCCGAGCTTATGGTTAAGACGAAAGTGGTCCAGGAAGAGCTCGAGGCACGCAAGCTCGTCGAGAGGGCAAAAGGGATCCTCATGCGCGAGCAGGCGATGACCGAAGAGGAGGCCTTCAGGAAGATCCAGAAACAGAGCATGGACCTGAGAAAGTCTATGCGCGAAATAGCAGAGGCAATAATCCTGATCGAAAACATGCGGAAGAAATAAGTTGACAAACTTCAGGAATATGATATACTTGATATGTTAAAGATGACAAAAGGACTCAGGCGTCCAAATCCAAAGTAAGGATTGGGCGCCGTTTGTGTTTTAGGGGCACATATGAAGAAAAATGTAAGGTTATGCATAGCGCAGATAAACTGCACCGTCGGTGATCTCGAAGGGAACGCCAGGAAGGTCATCGAATACACCGAGAAAGCCAGGGACCTCGGGGCGGATATCGTCTCGTTCCCGGAGCTCGCCATAACAGGCTACCCTCCGGAAGACCTGTTGTTGAAAGATAGTTTCATCCGGGATAATCTGGATGCCTTGAAGCGCGTAGTGAAGACGGTAGGCGATATCGTTTGCGTAACCGGTTTCGTAGACAAGACAGGCCATGATATTTACAATGCCGCCGCCGTAATATATAAAGGCGAATTACGCAGTGTATACCACAAGACGCTCCTGCCTAATTACGGCGTATTTGACGAAAAACGATACTTTAAAGCCGGCACCGAATCGCCTGTTTTCAAATTCGGCGAGATCCTGTTCGGGGTCAATGTCTGCGAGGATATATGGCACAAAGAAGGGCCTCTGGGCATGCAGGCCTCTTCCGGGGCGCGGCTGATGATAAATATCAATTCTTCGCCATATTACGCGGGCAAGATAAAATTGAGAGAACGCGTCATAAGGGCCCAGGCCAAGCTTAACAAGGTCGTGATAAGCTACGCCAATCTCGTGGGCGGTCAGGATGAGCTCGTATTCGACGGCCAGAGCGTCATAGTCGATGAAACGGGGGAGGTCCTTGTCAGGGCGGCGGCTTTTAAAGAAGACATTATAACTGCGGACATAGGTCTTTCGGAACCGAAGACCAAGTCGCCTCAGACGGTAATAACGATAGCCGCAGAATACGCGGCCAAGGCGAAGCCACCTATAGCGAAGCGGGAAGTCCAAGGGCTGGACCCGGCCGCGGAAGTCTATCAGGCGCTCATCCTCGGGCTTAAAGATTATGTCGCTAAGAACGGCTTTAAAAAGGTTATCATCGGCCTGTCGGGCGGCATAGACTCGACCCTTGTGGCCGCGCTTGCCGCCGATGCGCTCGGCAAAGAAAATGTTATGGGCGTCTTCATGCCGACGCGTTATTCTTCCGTCCAATCGGAGACGGACGCGAAGGCCGTCAGCGCCAACCTCGGTATCAACTTCGTCACCATATCGATCGAGCATATATTTAAACTTTACCTTATGGCGTTGGAAGCCCAGTTCGCCGCAAGGCCCAAAGACATAACCGAAGAGAACATCCAGGCACGCATACGCGGCAACATATTGATGGCATTGTCGAATAAATTCGGCTATCTTGTCCTGGCGACCGGCAATAAGTCCGAGATGAGCACCGGCTACGCTACCCTGTACGGCGACATGGCCGGGGGATTGGCCGTGATAAAGGACCTGTTTAAAACGTCAGTATACAAGCTTGCGAAATATAGAAATTCGCTTGGTAAAGTCATCCCGGATACGGTTATTGCTAAAGCGCCGACCGCGGAGCTACGCCCTGACCAGAAAGACATAGACACCCTTCCATCTTACGACCTCCTG
>PLLI01000107.1 GCA_003140915.1 Candidatus Omnitrophota bacterium | reverse complement strand
TAATGCGAAGATAATAGTAAACGGCCTGAATTTTTATTATGGTAATATGCAGGTGCTGAAGAATATATCCATGGATATATTCTTCAGCACCTGCATATTACCATAATAAAAATTCAGGCCGTTTACTATTATCTTCGCATTAGCCATTGATTTTACTCCATCTTAATTTTTCGCAACCGGTACCTGATCAGGATGGCGACAAAATTCATCGCGAAGACCATAGCTATCAATACAAGCGCGGTAGCATAAGCGATGGGCCGGACCTGTGTTATGGCGTGATGTTGGGTAGACATTATATACAAGTGATACGGCAATGCCATAAATTGGTCAAATAAAGATTTCGGCAAGTGCGGCAAGAAGAACGCGGCGCCGGTGAATAATATCGGCGCAGTCTCACCGGCTGCCCTGGACAATCCCAATATCGTACCGGTAAGCATCCCGGGTATCGCGTATGGCAGGACATTGGTTCTTATAGATTGCCACTTGGTGGCGCCCAGAGCGAGCGCCCCTTCCCTGTATGACCTGGGGACATTTTTCAACGCTTCTTCGCTCGCCGTTATCGTCCATGGAAGCGTCATCAGGCCGAGCGTAAGCCCGGCTGACAGGACACAGGTCCCGAGGTTCATCAGCTGAACGAATAATATGACGCCGAAAAGCCCGTAGANNACCCCGGCTAAATTTCTTATCGACATGCGAATCAGCCTGGTAATTTTACTGTCCCCCGCATACTCATTCAAATATATCGCGCATCCCATGCCCAGCGGGATCGATAGAATGGCGGTAATGACCGTAACTAAAAAAGTCCCTACGATGGCCGGTAATATTCCGCCTTCCGTCATGCCGTTCCTGGGCATGGAAGTCAGGAATTCCCAATTTATCTTGCATGCTCCTTTACTGACGATATCGTATAAAATTATTACGAGAATGGCCAATACCGTTAAAACGCATCCTCTCAAAATACTAAATCCCAGTACCTGGCTGATCTGAGTTTTCTTCACTTCAGGACCTTCTGATATTTATGCAGCACTATGTCGGAAACCATATTCACTATAAAGGTGATTATAAATAATGTCAAACCGATCGCGAAAAGGGCATAGTAGTGCGTTGTGTTGTATGGAACTTCGCCCAATTCTATCGCAATAGTTGACGTCATGGTCTCTACCGAATCCAAAAAACTTCTCGGCATCGCTATGGCGCACCCCGTAGCCATGAGCACCGTCATAGTCTCTCCGATAGCCCTTCCCATCCCCAACATGCAGGCGGCTATAACCCCCGAGAGTGCGGCCGGTATCTTTACCCTCATCAGCGTCTGCCAGTGAGTCGCGCCGAGGGCAAGCGAAGCTTCTTCGTAAGACTTAGGAACGCTCTTCAGCGCGTCTTCCGACAGGCTGATTATAGTAGGAAGCGCCATAACGGCCAAAAGTATCGAGCCGTTCAACGCATTCAAGCCGTTCGATACGTGGAAGACTTTCGCTATTACCGGCCCGACGAGGACAATACCTAAAAATCCGATAACGACCGAAGGTATGCCGGCAAGTATTTCGATGACCGGTTTTGCTATCTCCCTGACGCGCTGGTCCGCGACGTCCGAAAGATAGGCCGCGGTCCCTATCCCGAGGGGAACGGCTATCGCCATAGCACCTATCGCTACCATCAAGGTGCTTACCAGCATCGAAGCTATGCCATAAGACGGCGCAACAAATGTAGCTGTAGGGTTCCAGACCGCGCTGAATAAAAATTGGCCTAACTTTATCTCTTTGAACGCCGGAATCGACGTATAGACAAGTATGGCGAATATTCCGGACAAGACTATTACGACAAATATGCCGTTCAGCAGGAACAGGCCATGGATCATTTTTTCTTTTAATTTATGATGAGCCATGGCCTGCTTAACCTTCCTTAACTTTTTATTTTGAATACTGGCCTTCTACAGATTTGTTCTCTGAGCCGCCCCTCACCACATTTGTCATACCGAGAGTTCCATCATTATATTTTTGGTATTCTTCCGGTATCTGGTAGAACCCTTCTTTCTCAACTATTGCCTGTCCTTCAGAGCTCAACTCGAAATTTATAAAGTCCTTCGCGAGCCCTTTAGGCATACCATTCAAATACTGGTTGAGCGGCCTTGTGATAGGATATTTGCCGGTCTTGACATCGATGGCGTTGAATGGATCGTAATACCCCATCGACGGATTTACAGCAACTTTCAGAACCGCGATCCCAGTCGCACTCTGGGCATAACCCACTCCCACATATCCTATGCCGGAGGCGTCTTGTTTAACGGCCTCTATGATTTGCGCATTGCCGTTCATAGACTTCATGCTCGAGGCGTATTCACCTTTCATCACGTTCTCTTTCATGAAATCGTATGTTCCGGAGTTCGATTGTCTTCCATATAGAGTTATCGGCGAATCGTTACCGCCAAATTCGCTCCAGCTCTTCGCTTCTCCTCTATATATCTTACCGATCTGGTCCACCGTCAGCTTAGTTACTGGATTCTGGGCGTTGACTATTACAGAGAGCCCATCGATAGCGACAATCACTCTCTTAGGATCGATGCCTTTAGAGTTAGCATCCGCCACTTCCGATGCTTTGATCCCTCGGGATGCGTCCGCTATGTCGCATTTTCTATTAACCAGGGCCGCGATCCCAGTGCCCGACCCACCGCCGGTCACAGCAATGCTCGCACCCGGGTGCTTCTGCATATATACTTCCGCCAACTTCTGCACCAAATTTATAAGGGTATCTGACCCTTTTATCTGCACCATGTCGCTATTCGCGGCCATGGCCATATTGGCGCAGAATAACAATGCTGCAACTAATGTCAGAGCATGCAAATATCTCTTCATTGCTATTCTCCTTGTCCAAGATCTGGACTTTCTTTTATTATAACAATTTTCAGTGTTATTCATGTAACAAATATGTGAACTTATTGTGAACTTTAGAACTTCGTGATAACGTCTATCTGCAGCTCATTCCATGGGTCTGTCTTATCCCATGATTCTATGGGCTCCATCCAGTAATACTCAAAATTGAGCGCGGTGTTTTTAAAGAGCTGGTATTCTAGGGCCAAATTGATACCTTTACCGTTTGTTCCTCCTTCAGCCGGCAAACCGTTATTACCGGCATTAAGCGCCACGGTGGAACTCGTAAATGTGCCAAAGCCATAGAAATCGGAATCCGGCATAAAGTCCGGCACTGAATCGCGTTCGATGTATCTCCACTCACCCCTTACTTTCCAATCTCCGGGATTCTTTATCTTCTTCTTACCTATATATGCACCGATCAAAGCACCGTTATTTTCGCTTGGAGCAGCCGTATTGTGTATGAAATCTGCATAGAAACCGTGCGGGAACTCAAAATCCATGATCTTGGAGTTATCGAGGCTCAGCAGGACATCGAAAACATTGTACTCGTATCTATAGTTGCCGAAACCTCCTGCATCACCATTTTGCGCCCACATACGGGTGTTGGTTCCAGCGCTGGACGAGCTATTTATAGTCGAATTTTTATCCTGCATATTCGCAAAATCGTAGAATGCGGTCGAGATATCAAGAACACTGCCGAATGGACCGAATGTTTCGGTCTTCGCTCCTACCTGATAACCAAACAGCATCGGATCGGCCGAGTAAGATGCCGATTCATCGAGCCAGAACATTCCCAAATTACCATAGATGTTAGTAGACGGCAGAGCTCCTATTTTAATATCTGGAGAAACGTATTGGACCGCTATGCCGCTTGGGTTGGTATCAGGATCCCATACAAGTTCCGAATAATTAAAGGGAATGGGGAACCTCCCCAACCATAGCTTAAAATCGTTAAAGTATTTACCGTAATCTCTGATCACTTCTCTGGGTGCCTCGAATTTTATGTAGTAGTAATCAAAGAAGACGGGAGCTTTTTCAAAATAATTTGATGTTAAACCAGATGACCCTCCAGGCGTTGAAGTAGAGCCCAGCGTATCGTTTGTGGATCTATTGCTGGAAGCGCCGCCCGCAATTCTTACAGCGGCAGTCGTGAAGTCATTGACCTTGCCTTCCATATAGAACCTGCCGCGGACTCTTTCCCTTAAACGCTGGTCCGCAAGCAATGTTCCGGTAGATCCCGGATTTGTTATAGTGGCGGTCCCGGCCGAGCCTCCGGCGTTACCGTTATAATCCGAACGCGCCTTGCCCCAATCTTCCTGCGTCCTGAACCTGACATCGCCGCCCCACTTGATCCTCTGCGTCCAATCGGGGACTGATAGCGACTCCCCGTTGGCAAGCTCCTTGGCCACCTGGACCTTCGTCTCATCAACTACGATCTGCGCCTCTGATGGGGTCAAGACATTCTTTTCGACTAACTTCTGCACTAAGATATCCATCTCACCCGCCAGGGCCTGTGCCCCGCCGATCGGCACGAACGAAACTACTAAACACAATATTAGTAGTAGCCTTTTCATTTTCCTATTCTCCTTATTTATTTGGTATTCTTCATCTATTATTTCAACCGGTGTTTTCGCCTTTAATAAACATTACATTTATCTATCGCCCTTTCAAAGTCTATCTTCCGGATCATCCTCAGATGCCTTTCCACATCATGGATCTCTGTGGCATAATAATTGCTGTTTTCATGCCAGCGCTCATCGCTCTCCAGTTGCGCGAGGATCTCTTTCAGACGATTTGATTGGGCTCTAATGCTCCCTATTGTCAATTCGTTACCGAACATCATCTTTCACCTCCTTTCTTTTCAGCTTGGAGCGTATCTTACGAGTATTGCCTGTAAAACAGGTCAATGTTTTCCATCTCCTCATACCAGATTTTTTTTAAGTAAGTGGATACGGCCTCCGTCATTTTTAAAATTGTCTTTACCATACTCATAAGTATAGCTTTTCAAAATGACGGGATTCTTAAAGAAATGTGAACTTTTTGTGAATTAAAAAGAGGGGTGGAAATTCAGGAATTAAGCTTTTGGAATGATCCTGAAATTTCCTTTGTGAAATTTCAGGATAGTTATACCTAAATTTTACGGAGAAAATTTAGGTATTATAAAACTGAACGTGGAGCCATGGCCGACAAGAGATTTGACCCATACCTCTCCTCCATGGGCTTGCACAATATGCTTTACTATAGATAGCCCTAGCCCGGTCCCGCCTAATTCACGCGACCTGGCCTTGTCAACCCTGTAAAAACGTTCGAATATCCTGGGCATATCTTCTTCGGGTATGCCTATGCCCGTATCAGATACATCTATTTGGACATATCTGTCTTTTTGTCTGGCCGAGATAGTAACAACACCTCCTGTCTTTGTGTACTTAACGGCGTTATCTAAAAGATTTATAAGAACCTGCGATATCCTCGCTTCATCTGCCAGGATCTTCGGAAGCGAAACCGGTGCCTGCAGTTTGATTGAGATGGCTTTCTCTTTTGCCTGATTTGCTATTATAGCGATAGAACGCTCCAGGGTACTATTCACATCAATCGGAAGAAATACCATTTTCATTTTGCCGGATTCTATCCTGGCAAGATCCAAAAGATCGTCTATAAGCTGAGCGAGCCGTTCGCTGTCACGATATATTATCTCAACAAAATCTTTCGCGTTATTTTTATCATTTATAGCGCCCTCTTTAAGCGTTTCGGCATATCCTTTTATGTTCGATACGGGCGTTCGTAATTCATGGGAGACGTTTGCTACGAAATCCTGCCTCACCCGTTCCAGCCGCCTCAATTCGGTTATGTCGTGAAAAACTAGGATGACCCCTTCCAACTTTCCGTTTTCCAGTACAGGCACGCCGTTTATCTGTATTATTTTCTCTTCCGGAATATTTATGATAATCTCTTTCGTAGTCAATCTTTGTTTTTCTTTTATAACCCTCTCTACGATATCCTGTATAGTCGCGTTCCGCACCATCTCGATCGGCACCCTGCCTTCAGGGGAAGAATCCACCATAAACAATTTGCGGATAGACGGATTTGCCAGCACTATTTCACCTTTTCCATTAGTCAAGATCACGCCTTCGAACATTCCTGAGACGACTGCTTCGAGCTTCGCCTTTTCCGAAGACAGGCTATTCACCTTATCCTTAATTTCAGCCGACATATAATTTAAGGCCCTGGAGAGATCGCCTATTTCATCCGTTGAATGTATAAGCGTTTTTTTAGAAAAATCCCCTTCCGCTAATTTACGCGCGATGGAAGCCATCTCGATAAGCGGGTTTGACACCATAAATGAGGTGACATACCCCAGACCCAGCGCCAGTATCAGAGCTATCAATACCGCGGCTATCACGATCTTTCTTAAATGGTACTCGGCATCCTCTATCTCCGAAAGAGGGATGGCTAATCTCAAAAATCCATACGAGGAATCTTTACTTATAGGCGTGGCCATATAAAGCATGGGCTTCTTTATAGTGGTGCTGAAACGTTTGCTTGAGCCAATGCCTTTTTTAATAGCAGCCTGGATCTCGGGCCTGTTTATATGGTTCTCTACCTTTGGTAAGTCGTCAGAGCTTATGTCGGAATCGCTGATTACATCGCCGGTGGCGGAGATAATGGTCGCGCGCATACCAAGCGCGCTGTCGATCCGTTTTGTTAATTCCGGCGCTTCTATGCTGCCGTGTTTCAGATCAAGTTCTTGAGCTATAAAAATTTTACATAACGCAAGGTCTTGTTTTAATGTCTGCTGGATCCTATTGTCGAGGTAATCGCGAAGGTGGTTATCTAAATAAAAATATAGCGCGGCAAATACGAGAATGATCAAAACTGAAAATGCCAGAGTCAGTTTCCAGTGGATTCTAATCTTCATCCTCTTCCTTAAGTTTGTATCCAAGCCCCGTGACCGTCACGATCATATTGCCGGGTTTGCCAAGTTTCATCCGAAGACGTTTTATATGAGTATCGATCGTCCGGGTATCAACAGGAGTGTATATCCCCCAAACATCCGATAATAACGTTTCTCGCGTTTGCACTCTCCCCTGTCTTTCGATCAGCGTTGTTAATAATTTGAATTCGAGCGGGGTAAGCACTATCACTTTATTTTTCACCGAGACTTCATGTTTCGGGATATTTATCGTGATATCGCCAATGGCGAGTATATCTTTCTTCGATTCTTCCGCCTTGCCTCTCTTAAGAATGGCCTTTACTCTCAGGACCAGTTCCCTCGGGCTAAAAGGTTTGACGATATAATCATCTGCCCCTAATTCCAACCCGACCACCCGGTCTACCTCTTCCCCCCTTGCGGTAAGCATTATTATGGGAATGGCCTTTAACTTTGCGTCCTGTTTTATGTTCCGGCAGACATCGAATCCATTCATTTCAGGCAACATTATATCCAATATCATTAAGTCGATTGGCTGGTTTTTTAAAAGCTCGAGGGCCTTCTCCCCGGTAGAAGATATGGTGCAGTCATAATCAGCTTTCTCAAGGTTATACTTAACAAGCTTGGAGATGTTCTTATCGTCCTCGACGATCAGGATCCTCTGTTTTGCCATTAGCCTTGTCCTCTCTTAATTGTATAATAACATATTTAGCTCTTAAGTCAATTCTGCCTTTTATTTACTGGCACGCTTCAGCGCTTCCAGGAAGCCTGGATGTACCGTATATCCAAGCTCTTCGGCTTTGCGCACATCGCCCCGGCTTTTGTCATATTCCTGCTTATAAAAAAATGCTATCGCGCGGCTATTATAAGCGTTGGCATAAGCAGGATCTATTTGAATGGCTTTATCAAAATCGGCTATGGCCTTGTCCAGGCTACCTATCTTATAATAGATAGCGCCTCTATTATGGTAAGCCTCGGCACATTTGGGGTTAATCTCTATCGCCGAAGTAAAGTCCGATATGGCGTTTACGAAATCTTTTTTGAAGACGTATGCGGTCCCTCTGTTATTATATGCTACTGCATTTTTTTGATTTATCCGGATCGCCTCAGACAAAAAGCCGACGGCTTTTTCATACTCCAAATTTTTGATACAAGCTACCCCTTTGCTTAAATATTCCTTATCAGCGTTATCAGCCGGCACTTTATCGACCAGAACCACGAACAATATCAGGAATATCGCGATAATCTTTGGTCGCAATCTAGTTTCGTCCTTTCCCCAACGGGGTAAATTCTTTGTTCGTGATGTCAGAAAGCTCTTTTTCTAAAGACCCAATATAGCCTTGAAAGGCATCCTCTTCTTTCCGCAAAACATTTATCAGTTTTGTTTTGCTGTCAAGTATTTGCTGAAGTGTTTTCGGATCCTGGTTTTTAGAATATTTATCTATAGAATCGTTGATACTTTTGACTACATTACCCTCCTGGTCGCTTAGATCACCCAACTCTTCTATGAATTGGCCTTGCCTTGCTTTAAGATCGTCGGCAATATCTCTGGCAAAAGAATGGTTAGCGACAAAAAGCATGATACCGATTAATAATATAATCTTTTTCATTTTGCTATCAGCCTCCAAAATATGCGGAACGCGTTCCGTTCCTTGAAATTTTTTACCAGTTTGAACGTCTCGATGAGCGCCCAGGCCCCGTATACCCACGTGTGCTCTTCGCGTATCCCGGGAAAAATAAATTGTGCCAGCCATAGCACAAACAAAGCGGCGGCCTCGAAAAAACCGAAGTCCATGCTGGCGAGAAACAGAAATCCCAGATAAGACTGGACGATGGTCAGAAGGATCTCGACTTTTTGATGGCCATCAAAAAGAACAGGCGCGATCTTTCCTAACCCGAAAGAATAGATGAAAGGTATCATCGCCACGAGGATCGTCCACTGGTTTATGGAAGAGGAGACAAAGTTAATAAGCGCCATCGGTGCTTTCGTAACTTTTCTCGCCCAATAAAAAGCGGATAACTTCTCGGGAAATTCGCTCAAGAAAGGCGCGATCCATTGGATGAAAATAAATTGCGATATCCCCATAGAAATCGCCATCGCGAGCATAGAGTTAAGAAAAGGCTGGACCGAAAAATATATTATACCTGCGCCTGCGATAAAGAATCCGGCTATCACAAGAACATTCGCAGGATATTTGAACTTCATTGCGTATTTTGGGACCCGGCCCAGATCGCCGATCTCTTCCGTATTGTGAGGAGGGAACTTTGACAGGAGGTAGAAATAGACGAGGTAAACGGCTCCCAGCACGATCCCGTCAAAAATGTTGAGTGTCCCCTTGAAATAGATCGCGAGAAAATAGATAAGGGCCGGTAAAAGCGACATGACTGCGACTGCGTGCTCATCATCCAGTTTTATGGTCCAGTAAAATCTTTGCCTTCCTTTTATTTCGGCGAAAAACATCGCGACAAAATAGACCATGGGCCATCCCAGGCCTACGAATAACCTTAAAGAGCCTGTGAAATTTGCGGTGATGAGGTGAACTTTTGAGGGATCCTTTGCGGCATCGAGAGCGATAACAGCTTCTACGGCAAATTCGGGAAGGGTCTGCACCCACGCAAGGAGAGCGAGCGCCAGCCCCTGCGAGATAAAAAATTGGCCGCATTCTGCCGCCCACGCGATAAGTATCGCGGCCAGTACTATTGCCGGGAACGTCCACAGAGCGTTAAGGGCTCCCATCCTTATCTCCTATAGATGACGGAAACTACGTCAATAACCTTTTCACGATGCAAAACCTTTTCTTCCAGCTCCAGGAACGATAGATACACATTATAAAATGAAATGCTGTCGGCAACAAGCCCTTTAAATTTACGCCGAGGACGCTGCCGCAGGACCTGTTATTCGCCATCGGGATTATATATCCAAGATCGACAGGCCTATATTTACGGAGCGGCTTACCCTTTATGCTTGTTATTACATTTTGCGCGGCGCAATTGCCCTGCGCAATGGAAAATTGTACCGCCATCCTCAGGAACATCTCTTTATGCTTAATATACGCTGCGTCGCCTATCACAAAACAGCTCTCGCTCAACCTTAAATATTCGTCTACTTCGACCCGCCCTTGCGGGTTCTTCTTCACGTTCAGATCCTGTATAAAGCCCGCAGTCTTTACTCCCGCGGCCCAGATGACAATGGCATCGTCGAAAACTTTGCCGCCGGAAATATGGACTTTCCGCTCTTCGATCCTCTCGATCTGGCTATTGATAAAAATATCCACATTCAGCCGCCTCAAGTTGGATGAGACATATCCCTTCATCCATTCCGGGATCGGGCCCAGGATCGATGGAGCGCGCTCGACGACCGCTATCCTGCCGGAGCGTTTACTCTTATTTAAAAATATCCTCAGATTTGTCGCGACTTCCACGCCCGTATAACCGCCGCCGCCGATCACGTATGTCCGGTAATCATTTTCCTTTAACTTCTTAATGATATTTTCGGCATCCGCAACGTCGTCCAGCTTATAGGCACATTTTCGGATATTTTCGTTCCCGTAAAAATTGGTCTCGCTCCCGCTCGCGATTATAAGATAGTCATAATTTAAGCGGCTGTTCCCGGTCGAGATCTCCCTCTTTTCCGTATCTACCGCCGCCACCTCTTCTTCGATAAATTTAAAACCTGTCTTTTTACATATATCTTCTATCTTATAAGCCAGGCAGTCCGGGCTTATGCCCCTGCCCAGGCAGTCAGGCAGTGTAGGAAGGAAGTCGGAAGTCGCTTTTTTATCTATCAGGACGCATTCCGCGGCGAGGCCGGACCTCGAAAGCCTTATTGCGGCGCTAAGCCCGCCGAAACCGCCGCCTATGATACAGATCTTCTTCATACGATCACCGAACCTATTAATATTAAACTTACGAGCAGATGCACCGCTATGGTTAATTGCGACGATATCACTAATCTCTTCTTGTCATCAGGGTAATTTTTCAGTATAGCGGCGGCTTTAGCCGCAATAAAGATAAGTAATAGAGAAATGAGCGCCGCAGGATCGATAAAACGGCAGCCTACGTTCAATATGACAGATAAAAACGCAAAGGCGATCAGTACGCAATATGCCAGATACGCTTTTTTTGCGCTGGTCACGCTCGCCCATGTAAATTTGCCCGCCTTCACGTCATCCTGCAGGTCCGGTATCTCATTCGCGTAAAGAATAGCGGTGGTAAGGAACCCGAAAGGAAGCGAAAGCATGAAACTTTTTATATCCGGGAATATGTTCGTTTGAAGAAAATAGCCGCCCATGACTAATGCAGGGCCGAAAAGGATGAAGATCGCTATCTCGCCGAGCCTGTGATAGGAAAGCTGCAATGGTTTTGCCGAATATGCCCAGCTTAAAATAATAATGGCTGCAAAAATGAACAAAACGAAAGCGCTCTTTAAAATAACGGCAAGGGCCAGCGCAGCAAAAAACGAAAGAAGCCCAAAAGATGCCGCGAGGATAAAATAGAATTTCTTTGAGAATACCCCCTCCTGTATCAATTTGGAGCCGCCGAAGAAACCGTAGAAATCCCTGTCCTGCCAATCGGCCCCGGAGACGGAATCGGCGAAGTCGTTAATGAGATTTGCGCTTAAATGAGCGGATAACGCACTGGTGAGGCCGAATAGAAATACCGTCATCTTAAAGTGGCCCCGGCCGATGAGTGAGCCGAATATAAAAGGAAGGGCGCTCGCCGTGATAAACGGCAGCCTTAATGCCCTCATGAGGTCCCGAGCCGGAAATTTCATTTGTCTTGCCCTCCCGGCTATGTTAGCATAAGAATATGTTAAATAAAATTAAAATCCGAGTCGAGAAAGAGATCGATTCCTATCTCCGGGCCTTGAATAAAAGATACTGTTTTGAGAGTTTCTCCCCCGCGCTATTCAGCCATATCAAGGGCTTTCTATCGCAAAAAGGCAAAAGGATACGGCCCGCGTTATTTGTTGCCGCTTATCTCGGCTTTGCCAAGAAAGAAGCTCCCGGATTATACACGAGCGCGCTCTCTACGGAATTCCTTCACAACTTTGTCCTCATCCATGACGACATCGTCGACAGGTCCGATACGAGAAGAGGCTCGCCTTCCATGCATAAGATGCTCAATAAATATATCGGTAAATACAAAAATATCAAATGCACCGGAGAGGACCTGGCGATCGTAACCGGAGACGTCATCTACGCCCTCGGGATAGGCGCATTTTTGGCCATCAATGAGAAGGCGGAGCGTAAAGAAAGGGCCCTGAAGAAACTCCTCGACGCGGCCGTCTATACTGGCACGGGTGAGTTCCTCGAGCTCATGAGCCCGGTAAAAGATATAGGATCAATAGAGAAAGAGGATATATATAAACTATACGACCTGAAGACGGGTATCTACTCTTTTTCGACGCCGCTTGTAACGGGGGCAATGCTTGCAGGTGCAAAAGATGATGACCTGGATAGATTAGCGAGATGCGGTATATATTTGGGCAGGGCGTTCCAGATAAGAGATGACCTTTCGGATATATCTGCCGATGGAAATAATCGAAGGACTATCCTGTCATGGTATGCTTACAATAATTCCCGCGCCGGCGCGATAGCTTGCGCTAAAAAAGAGATCGCGGTCTTTACCGCCAGGGCAAAAGCTATATGCAATGATCTGAAAATGCGGCGGGCGTATAAAAAACTTCTCGTAAAATATTCCGACGAACTCGCTATTTTTTAAAGAGCGCCTTATACTTACCGTATCCTTCCTTCTCCAGGTCTTCTTTCGGGATAAAGCGTAAGGACGCAGAATTCAGGCAGTATCTCAGGCCCGCCGGCTTCGGACCGTCAGGAAATACGTGGCCGAGGTGCGAGCCCGAGCGGCTCTTCACTTCGGTCCTCTTCATACCCAGGCTCTTATCTTCTTTTTCTACTATATTGCCGGCTTCAAGCGGTTTGGTGAAACTCGGCCATCCCGTGCCGGAATCGAATTTATCGAGGGAGCTGAAGAGCACCGCGCCTGAAACTACGTCGACATAGATACCCGCGCGGTGATTATCCCAGTATTCATTGTGAAAGGCCGGTTCCGTCTCGCATTTTTGGGTAACGTCGTATTGCAGCGGCGTCAGTTCCTTCTTCAATGCTTCATCTTTGCCCCACGTCTTCTTCAGATAGCTGTCGCGCCCGGACCCTGCCCTGTATATTCCATACCTGACGGGGTTCTTCTTGTCGTAATCCTGATGATACTCTTCGGCCGGATAGAACTCCGAAGTTTTGAGGATCTGCGTCGCAATGGATTTATCGAACTTGCCCGATTTCTCGAGGTCTATTTTAGATTTTTCCGCAATGGCTTTTTGCCCATCGGTATAATAGAAAATGGCTGTCTTATACTGGCTGCCCTTGTCAACAAATTGTCCACTAATATCCGTGGGATCTATATTCTGCCAAAATACGTCCAGGAGGTCCGCATATGATGCCTTTGCAGGGTCGTACGTGACCTGAACGGCCTCCCTGTGGTCTGTCGCACCTGTCGAGACCTCTTCATACGTGGGATTGGCCTTCCTGCCGCCGGTATAGCCCGATACTACGCTTATTACACCGTCCATCTTTTCGAAGACGGGCTGCATACACCAAAAGCATCCTCCCGCAAAAACGGCCTTCTCGTATTTTGCCGCGGCGTAGGCAGTGGAAGATATTAACAAAACAAACGACAAAATAAATATTTTTTCGAGCATGATCACCTCCCTGTCAAGCGCGTTGCCTCTCTCGTCGCCACTAATTTCACTCCGAGGCCGAGAAAATTCTCGATGATAGTATCCCCCGCCTCTAGAGGCGCCTTTATCCGCATCCGTCCCGTCTCTTCGGCCGCCTTGAAGATATCCCTCTTCGGTATCGGTTTATCCGTCCGCACAGGGACGAGTTTCAGATTTAGCCCATCCGCCATTACCGTAGCGGTGAATATTCTGACCGGGCTCTCCGCCTCGGAAACGGCATACGCTGTGCCCTTCGGGCATTTTGCGCCGTCCACTTTCGCGACCTTGCAGTTCTCGATATCCACCGAGAGAGTGCAACCCTTCGGGCATTCTATGCAAGTCATCTTCTTTATCATTTGCTTCCTTTGTCCTGACCCGGACAGTAAATACCGGTCAAGCTCTTATTTACTGTCCGGGTCAGGAAACGGCGCTCTTAATATATTCCGCGGCAAGTTTCCCTGCCTTTTCGCTGTCGGAGGTAACAGAATCAACGTAATCATAGACTTTGAAGGAATTGCCGCACACGAATATGCCTGAATCCATACCTTTGTCAATAGGAACGCCGGCCATCTCGATCAATTCGTTTTCGGGGATCAGCCCGACCGAGACGAGGACCGTGTCGCATTCTATCGTTGTCCGGGTGCCGGCAATTTCATTCATCCCTTCATCTACTTCGGCTACGGTCACTTTCTCGACCCTGTTTTTACCGTATATTTTCAATACCTTGTGATTAAAGTATATAGGTATGCCAAAATCCTCAACGCACTGGACAACGTTGCGTGTCAGGCCCCGGGTCTTGGCCTGTATCTCGACTATCGCTTTGACTTTCGCACCCTCCAGGATGAAACGCCGCGCCATGATTAGCCCTATGTCGCCGGAGCCTATTATCACTGCTTCTTTGCCCGGCAATAACCCCTCGATATTTATCAGTCTTTGCGCCAGCCCTGCGGAGAATATACCGGCCGGTCTTGTGCCGGGGATGTGGATCATCTCGCGCGTCCTCTCGCGGCAGCCGGTTGCCATGATCAAAGCCTTCGGACGGACCGTGAAAATTCCGCCGGGCTTCAGATACGTGAGCGTCCTATCGCCTGTCAGGCGCACTGCGAACGACCTCGTGCTCACTTCTATATCGGGTATGGCCCTTATCTTCTTTATGAATCTATCGGCGTATTCGGGGCCGGTCAGGAGCTCGCCAAAATAGTCGAGGCCGAACCCGGTATGTATACACTGGTTCAGGAGCCCGCCGAGGTACTGATCCCGCTCGATGAGCAGGATATCCCTTATGCCGTTCTCATGCGCGGCGATCACCGCTGCCATGCCTGCCGGGCCGCCGCCGACCACTACAAGATCCCGCTTAACCACGCGCTCTCTCCTTTTTGACTATCTCTGAGCCTGGGCCCCGCTTCGTCACTCCGGCAAGCGGCATCCGCGCCTCCTCAGAGAGCAGCTTCATGAGCCTCGGAGTGCAGAAACTGCCGTGGCACCTGCCAGCCTGGGCACGGGTCCTGAATTTTATCCCATCCATCGTCTTTGCTCCCCGCGCTATCGCCTCGCGCACTTCCTTGGCAGAGACCATCTCGCACCTGCAGACTATGTCACCATATGAAGCGTCTTTTTGTATAAGGCCCTTCGCCTTTTCAGGCACGATCGCGAATAGATGAAATTCTTTTTTACGGTGTTTATGAAAAACGAGCTTCTTCTTCATCTCGAGGCCGTTATTCTTGAGTATCTCTACTATCATGAGGGCTATCGCGGGCGCGGCTGTCAGCCCCGGAGATTGTATCCCTGCCACGTTTAGAAAGCCGGGCACTTTATCTTCATGGCGGATTATAAAATCGTCCCCTGCCGTCGGCCTCAATCCGGCAAAATACGCGATGATGTCATTCGCATTTATGGAAGGGACCAGCCTCTTCGCGCCTTCGAGAACTTTTTTGAGGCCGTCCTCGGTCGTGGACAGATCTTCTTTATCTTCGATCTCCTCGGCTGTCGGACCTATCATCGGGTTGCCGTCGGAAGTCCTCGTCACCAGGATCCCCTTGGATGTTTTAGACGGCAGTGGGAACAAAAGATGCCTTGTTAAATCCTCCTTCTTTTTGTCCAGCAGGAACTCTTCGCCTTTACGCGGACGTATCTTGAAATTATTCACACCGGCCATCGCGGATATTTCATCGGCGTATAATCCCGCCGCGTTTATCACATACCGTGCGAGGAAATTATCCCTGGAAGAGATTATCTCGAAATCCGGTTTTTTGAATAAAATATTTTCAACTTTTGTTTCAGCATGGATCTCGACACCGTTCCTAACGGCATTTTCGGCGAAGTCGTAGACCCAGCGGTACGGGCTGATTATTCCCGCCGTCGGAGCATAAAGGGCGGCCATGGCTTCGTTCGACAGGTTCGGTTCATTCTTCTTGAGCCAGGCCCTGTCCACTATCCGCAAGCCCGGGACTACCAGCGCCCGGGCGTCTTTTTCCAATTTCAACAGACGTTTATATTCATCTTCATTGAAGGCAACGATGAGCTCGCCGACTTCTTTAAAATCGATGGAAAGCTCTCTGGCCAGCTTCCTGGTCAACAGGTTGCCCTCAACGCAGAGCCGTCCTTTGAGCGAACCGGGAGAGTGCTGCGTTCCCGGATGGATAATACCGCTATTGGACTTCGAGACGCCGAAGGCAAGCTCCACTTCTTTCTCGAGGATCGCAATGCGTAATTTATAGCGCGAGAGCTCGCGCCCTATCGCCGTGCCGACGACTCCGCCGCCTATTATCGCAACGTCATATCTGGTCATTTAGTAAGAGTTCTCCGGACCGCCTCGTGCCAGCCTTCATAGAGCTTGAGAGCGGTCTTCTGCGCCATTTTCGGCTTGAATATTTTGTCGGCCATCCAGCATCTCTTTATTTCGGCGGCGTTCTTCCAGTAACCTACGGCAAGCCCGGCGAGATAAGCCGCACCGAGGGAAGTGATCTCTATGACCTTGGGCCTTATTACATCTATGCCGAGGATATCCGCCTGGAACTGGCATAGAAAATCGTTTGCGGCCGCGCCGCCGTCGACCTTAAGGCTCTTTATCTTCAATCCAGAGTCCTTCTGCATCGCTTCCAGAACGTCTTTCGTCTGATAGCACATCGCTTCCAGCGCCGCCCTGACGAGGTGATTTGAGCGTGTGCCCCTCGTGATGCCGAATATGGCGCCGCGCGCGTTCTGATCCCAGTAAGGCGCACCGAGCCCGACGAGCGCGGGTACGAAATAGACCCCGGCATTGTCCGGAACGGTTTTCGCCATCGCCTCGGATCGCGAAGCGCTTTTAAGCAGCCTCAGTTCATCACGCAGCCACTGTATGGCCGCACCGCCGATAAATATCGCACCTTCCAGCACATATACCGGTTCGCCATGAGCGCCGCAGCCTAACGTCGTAATGAGCCCGTATTTCGATACGAGTTTCTTATTCCCCATATTTAAAAGCACGAAACATCCCGTGCCGTACGTATTCTTCATGGTGCCCGGCTCAAAACAGGCCTGGCCGAAGAGCGCGGCCTGCTGGTCGCCCGCGACCCCTGATATGGGAACGCCTGCCGGCAGGCGCCCGATCTTTACCGTGTGGCCGAATATCCCCGACGATCTTTTGACCGCGGGCAATATATCTTTCGGGATCCTGAAATTTTTAAGTATCGCGTCGTCCCATTCGAGGCGGGCGATGTTAAAACACATTGTCCGTGAGGCATTCGTGTAATCCGTCGCATGAACTTGGCCGCCTGTCAGTTTCCACAGGATCCATGAATCGGTAGTACCGAAACATATCTCTCCTCTTTTCGCTCTCGCCCTGATGCCGGGCACGTTCTTGAGCATCCACTCGATCTTTGTGGCGGAAAAATAGGCGTCTATCGGCAGGCCCGTCCGCTGCCTGAAGAATCCCGAAGCGCCTTTAGTCTTTTTAAGCTCATCGCACCGGCCGGCCGTCCTCCTGCACTGCCAGACTATCGCATTATGGACCGGCCTTCCCGTTCGGGCATCCCACATTATCGTCGTCTCGCGCTGGTTGGTAATGCCGATCGCCGCTATCGATGCCGGTGGCACTTTACCGAGCACCTTCTGGACCGAATCGTTGACGCTATTCCACAGATCCTGCGGGTCATGTTCCACCCAGCCGGGTCTGGGAAAGGCTTGCGGAAATTCACGGTATGCGGAAACTATCTTTCTTCCGTTTTTGTCGTAGACTACTGCGCGGCTTCCTGTCGTCCCCTGGTCTATCGCGAGTATATACCTCATGCGCCTCCTATCCTCTTCTCGACCCATTTCAGTATCTCTTCAAACACTTTTTCCTTACCAATCTCTATCGAAAGCGAATGATACATCCCTGGAAATTCCATGAGCGTTTTGTCTTTAACGGCAAGGGCAGTAAATATTTTTTTCGACGCAGCAGGATCCACCAATTTATCCTCCCCTGCGAGGAGAAAAAGAACCGGGATCGCGATTTGCCCCCGCACAAATCTGGCGCGGGCCTGGGCCATCAGTATCTCCAGGATAACTCTCGATGAAACAGAACGGTACTCCCTGGGGTCTTCGTCCAGTTTCTTCCGGTAATAGGCATCGCGCGTGCACATGGACGAGTCGAACGGCAGTTTAAATTCTTTTTCCGGATTATAAAATAATGGCAGGGCCATTTTGACAGAATCTAAAAATGCAGGCTTGTACCTATTCGCAAACGCCGGCGATATGCATACGAGGCCGTTAAATAAAGCAGGCCGGGACGCCGTAAAAAGAAAAGCGATGAGGGCGCCCATGCTTTCACCGATGAGGAATATCTTCTTTCCGGGGTTATCTCTTGCGGCCGCGTCGTAAAGACGCTCTATCTTTTTATAATGATCACGGAAACTTCCATGTCCGGCGGGGTGACGGTCAAAGTCCCTCAGTTCGACCGCGTAAGACGATATGCCTCTCTCCCGGAAAAAATCGGTCAGCGCCTCCCATCTTCCGGCATGAGCGCCGAGTCCGTGGACCAATAAAAAAACGGCTCGTCCATCTTTTACGGATGACATTACTATAATTATACACTGCGGAATAAAAAATAACCAGAGAGTTTATGCGGCGGGAATAACCGTTATCGTGAGCGTTCTCGTATCTGTCAAATTTCCGCCGTCTTTGGCTGTGAAGGTAATTTGATGAGCGCCTATCCCGAGCGTATCGGGTGTCCAGCTGAAGGTTGCGGTATTATTACCATTATCTATAAAGGTCGCGCTCGCGGGTTTATTCTGTACTGTAAGTTCCAGAGTCTCATCGTTGGGGTCAGAGGCCGTTATCGTAAACTCAAGGAGGCTACCCGCTGCAATCGTCTTATCGTTCACCACCTGAAATTGGGGCCGATCTTTATTGCAGGGGGTGGTAGTCTGCTGTGAGCTGACCCAGTTCGAGCCGTCAAGAGCTGATACGGCTGTCCATATCTGCGTATAGCCTGATGGGTCGGATTCCTGCCACGCGTAATATATCTTTTTGCCATCTATCTGCAACTGCGGATAATATTTGGCATAAGGTGTGGTAGTGCATTGCGTAGCGAGCCAGTTTGTCCCGTCCAGATCGGATATTGCTGTCCATATCTGCTCTTTATCCTGAGAATCGCGTTCAGTCCAGACATAGTAAATCTTACTGTCCTGAACCTGCAGCTGTGGATTGATAAAGGTCGAATCGGCTGACGGTATCGAACCGATCGCTGCGATCGTTAGCGTAGTGCCGGCGCCTAGCGTCAAAGTATCGGTGACGATGCTGGCAGTTGTGAGTTCTCCTGATTTAATTTCGACATTGCTTTGTGAATCGATCGGGCCATCGACATATACTATCGCGCCGCCATCGATAGTCAACTTAACGCCAGGGCTTATGTTTATTCCTTTATAATAATGCGTGCCGCCGTTAATCGTTGTGTCGCTGGTAACTTCCAATACAGTACTGCTATAGTCTATGGTGCGCTGATTTACAGCCTGCCAGGCTCCCGTAGTCACGTCCAATTTGGCCGTACACAGTTCCGGATTGGATGACGCATCGTATTGATACCATATGTAGTAGCTATCGGTGCCGATCGCTTTCATATCCGGATAGAACGCGCCTTTCGGAATATCCGTCCGTTTCGTGATCTGCAAGTTCTGTCCATCGAGATCCGATACGGCCGTGTAGATATTATTGCTGAACAAATCATCGTTATACCAGGTGTAATAGATCATATCGCCGGTCACCTCGAATTGCGGAGCGCACTTGGCAACGTTGTCTGTCGTATGATTCAGGATTTGCCAGTTATCACCGCTTATGCCGGATCTGGCTATACATACCTGGTTATAATAAGAATAAACTGTATCCGGATCCGGGCCTATCCAGAGGTAATATATATTATTGCCCGCTATCTGCAATCTGGGTTCAGAATTTCTCTTTCTAATGCCGTCGGTCCTCTTGCAAGCATTGAAATTTGCGCCATTTAGGTCAGAGGTTGCCGTCCAGATGTGCCACGATAAGGCGTTGTCTTTTTCGCAGAAAGCATAATATATCTTGTTTCCAAAAACTTCTAACTGCGGGGAGAGCCATCTTATCTTCGGAGTTACGGTAAGCTGAACGGCCTTACTTTCCAAGGTTTGGCCTAATGCAGGATTTACCTCCGCCATGAAGAGCTGGGTATCACCAGGCGCGATACTCTGGTTCCATAGGTAATACGCCTTTTCGTCAAGGGACTCGATAATGGGCGGCTTATTTTCGACGATCACGATACCGTCCGAATATCCCACATTGCTCCATGACCCTACGCCGTTCTTTGCCTTTACACCTACGAAATAAGTTTTACCGATTCCCAAACTTAAACCTGTGACGGTAGCAGAAGCATTAGTGCCCGCAGAGGTCCAGCCGACTATTACCGTCCCTCCGGGCGCACCTTCGGTGATAGTATATTGATATTCAGCGATGCCCGATTCCGGATCAGATGAACTCCATGACGCATGAAGCCGATCCTGGTGCAAGGTAGAGATGCCATCGTCGGTAACGACCGGCGTTGTGGGCGGGGTTCCCTCAAAAGTCGTGGGAGAAACTGTATTTGAATATCCGGAATAGCCACCCGTGTTATAAGCGCATATCCTATAGTAATATTTTGTGGAAGGGGTACGGCCGCTATCTGTATAGGTAGTAGCGTTTGGGGTAGGTATATCTATTTGATTCCATACCATTTGAGTAAGGCCACGCTCCAGCTTAAAACCTTGCTCATTGGATGAATTATCCGTCCACGTAAAACTAATATCGGTCGGAGAAATAACCGTGGCGATCAGGTTCGAAGGGGCACTGGGCGGCGGATAAGTTGTAGCCTCGACCGTATTGGAATAAGGAGAATTCCCCGCAGCATTATAAGCACATATCTGATAAGTAAAAGTTGCGCCTGTAACAACGGTATCAACATAACTAGTCATATTTGGATCTACGTTGAACTTCCAGACTGTCCCGGGAGAGTCCTTCCGTCGGCGCTCCAATGTAAAACCTTTTTCATTATTGGAATTATCCTTCCAGGTAAGCACTATCATGGTTGATGAGGCAACCCTGGCAGCGAGAATTGATGGCGCGGCTGGCGCAGTATCTACAATGGTTGGACTTGTATTCGAATATCCGGAATCCCCAACGCTATTGGATGCGCGCACTCTATAAAAATAAGTCAGGCCCGGGGCAAGATCTTTGTCGATATAGGTAGCGACATTACCGTCTACGATGCCAACCTGGTTAAAGTCCGTTCCGTCAGTCCTTCGCTCTATCTTGAATGCCGTTTCAATATCGGAATTATCCTGCCACACAAGTTTTACCTGGGTCGCGGCATACTGCACGGTAACAAGAGATGTGGGTGCAACGGGCAGCTCAGTGCAGCCTAAGACGGTCACGTTTATCCCGTTACTCGTTCCGCCCAGGGTAGTTACCTTTACAGGTCCTACCTGCGCTCTTGGCGGAACGGTACAAACAATCCGATTATCAGAAACGCTCTGTACGGCAGCGGATGCCCCGTTCGCGAATTTTACCGATAAACCACTTTGAGTACCTCCGAGATTAATACCGTCAATGGTGATAAGCGAGCCTGGCGCCGCTTCCGTAGGATTAATAGCGGTAATCTGCGGGACAAAAAATACCTGTGCCATAATGATATCTTCACCATTAGCGCTCCCGGATACATAGTTTTGCCAAACTATTTTGTTTTCGTAAATATTCATGTTTACGTTATTGGCCGCAGAGCTGGTAACCCTGACTTCCGTACCTGATGTAAGATCGTATGCATAAATATCGTAATCTACGATTGTGGGGCCATTCCGCCCATCCACCCAGGCAATCTTATTATCATAAATAGCGGGTTCATATTTCTGTGAGTAAGCCGTGGTCAGCTTGTTTACGTTCTTAAGGGGGTCGAGCAGATCGAGCATGCAGACATCGCTATTGTTGGTGTCCGTTTGGTCAATCCATGTTACTTTGTTGTNNGATATATTGAGGGCCACCGTTGATTGCGGGATTTTGATGTTAACTGGGTCTCGATTTGGCCTGGAATATCATACATATAAATATTGTCATTTCCGCTACGCACATCTTCCCAAACAATTTTATCCCCATAGATGGATGGATAGCTTTGTTTAGCCGAATTAGTGGTTATCTTATATTCTTGTTGTTGCTGGAGGTCATAATAGTACACGTCCATGAATCCCCATGCTATCCTATTCCCATAGATAGAAAGTCCATCTTGTTCTCCATGAGAATTGGTTACTCGCGTTTCTTGGCCGGTTTGGATATTGTACATATATATATCGGTGTTGTTAGCCCAAACAACTTTATTATCATAAATATTGATTTCGGAGATAGCTCGGGGAGTAGTGCTTATTTTTGTTTTGATGCCTGTAGTTAGATCATACATGTAAACGTTGCTGTTCGAGCTAAAAGGATTGTCATACCATACGATCTTATTCCCATATATGCTCGGATCAGGGTCCCTCGAGGAACCGCCTGCTATCGTAGCCTGTTGTATGTATACTGTTGATATCGTGATTTCTTTGCTGACGATATGTTCATTGTCCTGAACGGTAAAAGTAACTTTATACGTTCCCTCGTCGGCCGTTGTAGGGGACCATGAAAACATTTGGGTCGAAGCGTTGAAGGTAGCATTGGAAGGTAAATTGTTGGCGGAATACGTCAGCTGCCCCCAGGGGGTAGCTGGATCATCAGGGTCGGTAGCCGTTACTTGAAAGCTCAGGTTACGGCCTATAACCGCTCCCTGATTAGAGACATTAAGTACGGGCGGTTCGCTGACATTATCTACCGTTACATAGGAATAGCATGAAATCTCTTTGCCTTCGGTGGTAATTATTTTTAAAATTAAAAGATATTTTCCATCCTGGCATGTTAGAGTATCCCATGTCCCCAGTAAGCCGTTTTGCACAGTGGAAGCGGAAGAAACGATCAAAGTTTTTCCGGTAGGGTTAGCGACGGGCATATAATAAAGTTCATACCTGCTGAATCTTTCCCCCAGTGAAGCGCTTCCGGTTACCTGCACCGTCCCTCTAACTACGCCCGAACCCGCAGGAAAAGTTATCGAGATAAATAATTGTCCGGAAGCACATATAGCTGCCGCCTGTGCGTCAATCCTTCCGTAACCGAAGTAGTTATCTATGCCGGGGTCGCCTAAGTCGGCTGCAGAATATTCGATAATCTGTTTTACTTTTTCATTGCTCAGGGTAGGATCTTTCGAAAGTATAAGGGCGGCTATTCCCGCAACATGAGGGCAAGCCATTGAAGTACCGCTCCATGAAGCATAGCTATTATTAGGCAAGGTGCTTAAAATAGATACCCCTGGCGCGGCAACATCAACCCAATCCCCGTAGTTAGAGAATGACGCTTTATTATCATTCTGGTCCGTAGCCGCAACCGCGATTACTCCATCCATAGCAGCGGGATAGAACTTGCTTGACGCATTGTCATTTCCGGCTGCGGCAACCAAAACTATATTAGCGGCATAAGCAGCCTTAATTTCATCTGCCCATACGGCGGCGGAATTTGATCCGCCAAAACTCATGCTTATGACTTTTGCGCCATTATCAATCGCGTATAGAATGGCTTGTTCGATATCGGCGTCTTGGAGGCTCCCGTTGCCGCTGGGGTCTTTATATCCGGCGCGGATAGCCATTATCCTGCAATTGGGGGCCACGCCGGCAATACCGATCCCATTGTTCGTAGCGGCTGCTGCGATCCCGGCACAGTGCGTTCCGTGGCCGAGCACGTCCATAGGATTATTATCCCGCGGTGCCGGGTCTTCTCCGCTGGCAACTGAAGAACTTGACACAGAAACGAAATCATATCCTATGACGTCCTTATCGGCGCCGAATTGATTTAACTCGCTTTGCTCTATAATTCTGTTTCCGTTTAAATCAAGGTCATTGAGATCTATCTTCCCATCACCGTTTCTGTCAGCCGCTATATCTGGGTTGACCCATACCTTATCGAATAGATCTTGATGATTATAATCAATCCCCGTGTCAATTATCGCTATAACCACTTCAGGGATTCCAGCTGTGATATCCCAGGCAGCAGGCGCACCTATCTTGGGCAGCGCCCATTGCTGGCTATATTGGGGATCATTGGGAGTACCGCACACCTTCCTTATATAATTAGGGTAGGCGAATTCTACATTAGGATCTTTTCTTAGTTTTGCAACGGCCTCTTCTACCGATCCACCCTGAGGAAGAATAATCTTGTATTTACGATAAAGCTCCTTCCTTAGAGGATCCATATACAAATACGCTTTTTTAAATATCGTTTCTTCTGAAACTTCGCTTATATTATTATATTTTTTCCCAAAAAAAGAGAGCAGGCGTCTTTTGTCTTTTTCTAATTTATAATCCTTTTTGAATTTGACAACTGCATGCGTTGCTGAGTGCACCCTTCCGATACTCTTAGCTTTAAGATTGACCCTTTGCGTAACTAATAGAGGATCTACGTCGTCTTTAAATTTAACCAGAACCTCATCCGGAACATAATCGCGCGCCTCGTTATTGACGTTTCCGGACATACTGCCGGACACCCCGCTAATCCGCCCACTATTTTGCCCGTTATCTATTACCACGGCATAAGCAGGTGCGACAAGCGCAATAAAAATTACCGCGATTATAAAAAGGAAGGATATGCTTTTCATACTATGAAGTATAGCATATGTTTATTGATAGGTAATAAAAAATATCCTACTTTTTCCTATTTAACAAAGGGAGGTATTTTTTGGGGTCTACAAATATTTCACGGCTACATCAAGCGGCCTTTTTTTGGGCCTGATGCTTGTTTTGGAGGCATACCCGACGGGAACGATCGCCATGAACTCGCCTTCGGGTTCGCCGAGGAACTTTAAGATATCTTTTTTAATTAAGACGAGCACTCCGAGCCATACCGTGGCAAGGCCCAGGGATGTGGCGGCGATCAACAAGTTCTGGACCGCGGCCGCGGAACTCTGGATCTCCATGATCCGGAAGAAATCGTGCGCAATGCTCTTATCTACCTTGAATAATTCCGTTCCCCTTGTAATGAGTTCACCGCTATTTGCCACGGCGATCACGACCGGCGCGCCGGCAATGCTTCGCGATGCCATGCGAAGCAATACCGATGAGGGTTTAGGAAAATTGGCTGCTTTGGAGGTGACGAGTGAGACCAGCTCGCCCTTCCGCTCGCCTCTTAGAACGATGAACCGCCAGGATTGCTGATTGTGGGCCGAGGGAGCCTGGTTTGCCGCGTGCAGGATGGTCTTGAGATCTTCATCGCTAACGGCATCGTCACTGAACATCCTTACACTGCGCCGGTCCCGGATGGAACATAAAGTGTCGTTCTTCCACAAATAGCCTGCGGAATCGGCCATCTATTTTTTCGTAGCTGTCACCGGAGCTGCTACCGGAGCCGCTGCCGGAACTTGCGGTGGAG
>PLLI01000100.1:25915-26451 GCA_003140915.1 Candidatus Omnitrophota bacterium | reverse complement strand
ATCTCGGCGATCTTGCCCTGATGTAGTACGAGCCCGCCCAGAAGCTGGACGTCGAAATGTCTTAACTTTATAGTGCGTTTCGCGGCTTCGCGGACAACGGCAAAGGCCTCCGGCAATACACCTTCGAATATCCTGTTCTTGACATCACGGGCCTTGCGTTTTATCCGTTCTTTTTCATCAGGAGACGTCGAACTCTTAAAGGCCTCTTCCAGTCCGCTCAACTCGTCCTGGTGATCCTTGCGGGCGCCGGCGATCCTGACCCTGAACTCGTCCGTCTTCGCCTTTAACTCCTGGTCGGATAATTTGGAANNACAGAGGCGCTATCGCCCTTTCGTTCTGCGTTCCGATTATCTTTTTGAGAATATAGTTGATCATTATTTACTCTTTAAGCTCTTAAGGTATGCCTCAACAAACCCGTCGATCTCGCCGTCCAATACGGCCTGCGCCTTACCTGTTTCGTGATCCGTCCTGTGGTCCTTGACCATCGAATACGGATGGAGCACGTATGAACGTATCTGGCTGCCCCACGCTATCTC
>PLLI01000100.1:0-25879 GCA_003140915.1 Candidatus Omnitrophota bacterium | reverse complement strand
CTGCGAACGCTCGTTCTGGCACTGGACGACGATGCCCGACGGCATATGCGTGATCCGCACTGCGGAGTCGGTCTTATTGACATGCTGCCCGCCTTTGCCGCCCGCACGATACGTGTCTATCTTCAGATCCGTATCTTTTATCTCGAGCGGTATGTCATCGGGAACTTCCGGTATCACATCTATCGAGGCAAACGAGGTATGCCGTCTCTTGTTGGCGTCGAACGGGGAGATCCTCACAAGGCGATGGACGCCGATTTCCGATTTCAGGAAACCGTAGGCGTAATCGCCTTTTATGAGCATCGTGGCGTTCTTTATGCCGGCCCCTTCACCGGAAAGCTGGTCTATTATCGTAACCTGATAACCCTTCGGCTCCGACCATTTGATATACATCCTCAAAAGCATCGCCGCCCAATCGCATGATTCGGTCCCGCCGGCGCCTGCATTAACGCTCAGGATGGCATTGGATTTGTCGGCCGCGTCGCTAAGAAGAGTCCTGAATTCAAGGTTATCGAGTTTCCGTTTTATATCGATAAGGTCTTTTTTAAAATGTTCGAGGGATGCGGCGTCTTCCGGCCCGGCTATCGATATCACATCCTTGATATCGTTGAACGCGCTCTCTAATTTTATGAACGGCTCTATATCTGACTTGAGTTCTTTTAATTCCTTGAATAGTTCCCGAGACCGCGTTTCGTCGTTCCAGAAACCTTCTTTCGCGGTCTCCGTTTCCAGAGAGCCGATCTTTTCCTTCTTCACGGCTACATCAAAGATAACCTCTGAGGTTCCTGAACTTCTCCTCGAGTATATTTATCTCTTCTTTAAGCTCTGCTATCATTTTTATCCTCTAGTCAGATTATAACAATGCTTTCGAGAGCAGTCAACGCCTTCCTTTTTTAAGAGCCGCTTTTTAAGCGTTATCCCTTTGGCAAACCCGCCTATCGAACCATCGGATTTGATTATGCGGTGGCACGGAACCAGAGGTGCATATGGGTTTTTATTCAGTGCGTTGCCCACGGCCCTGCATGCTTTAGGATTGCCGATTTGCTTTGCTACCCATTTATATGAACGAACCTCGCCCTTAGGAATTTTGGACACGGCGGAGTATACCTTCATTTGGAATTCTGTTACCATTATCTTTCCCTGCCCAAAATTTGTCAGAGAAAATTTTGGGTTTATCATACAGTTTGAGATGTCCGGGTTTTGCCCAAAATTTGATAAGACAATTTTTGGACTTGTGTGGTTAGCTATATCCAAATTTTTCTCTGTCAAAATCCGGACCGGATCCTTTTGGCCCTCAATTTTCTGTGATAAGAGATCGCGAACCTGTGCGCCTCATTCCTGATCCTTTTCAACAGGTGAAGCACCTTCGATTCTTTGGGCAGTATTATAGGCTCCTTTTTCTCTTTTGTGTAGATATGCTCAAACTCTTTCGCGATCCCTATCGCCGGGATAACGTCAAGGCCTAACCGCCCAAGTTCGTCAAGAGCGGCCGCCAGGTGACCCTTACCGCCGTCAATCAATATCAGGTCGGGCAGGCGCTTGGATTCCTCCGACAGCCTGGAATAACGTCTTTTGACTATCTCCCTCATCATCGCGTAATCGTCTATGCCGGAGACGGTCGCGATCTTGAATCTCCTGTATTCGCTTTTCTTAGGTTTGCCTTTGTAAAAATATACCATCGAGCCGACCGCGTCTTTACCCATTATGTTCGAAACGTCGAAAGCCTCTATGACGTCCAACGGCTCTTTTATCCCGAGGGTCTTCCTCAATTCATTGATCTCGCCTAACGGCTTGTAACTGACCGAATCTTCCCTTATCGTGCTCAGGGCCTCGAGCCTGCGGCGTAATTCCGCCGCCTTTTCGAAATCTTCTCTTCTGGCTGCCACCGCTTTCTTTTCCGACAGGACCTTTAAAAGTTCGGTCCTCCGGCCATCCAGGAAAAGTTTGAGCTCGGATACTATCTCTCCGTATTCCGGCTCGCTCACTTTGGCGGCGCATGGAGCGAGGCATTGCTTTATGTGGTAGTTAAGGCATACACTCTTAGGTAATTTTCCGCAACTTCTCAATGAAAATATCTGCCTTAAAATTATCACGGCCTCCCTTAAAAGCTTCGCATTGGCGTAAGGGCCGTAATAGAGGGCCCCGTCATCTATCTTGCGCCTCGTCATGAATAACCGCGGGAACTTTTCCTTCACGGTGAGTTTTAGCATCGGGTAACTTTTGTCGTCCCGCAGGGCAACGTTATATCTGGGAGAGAGCTGTTTTATGAGGCTATTCTCATATATTAGCGCCTCGGCTTCCGTAGAGGCCGGCAGATATTCTATATCCGCGGCCAGCCGGACCAGCTGAGAAATCCGCTCGTTTAAGAAGCGATTTGGGTAGAAATAACTCGATACCCTCTTTCGTAAATTACCTGCCTTGCCGACATATAGCACCCGGCCGCTTGTATCTTTCATTATATAGACGCCCGGTGAACCGGGTAACGTCCTTATCTTTTCCTTGATATCCATGCCAGAAGGTCCTTCATCTCTTTCACGTTGAAGAGATAGCTCGCTGCCAGGAATACGGATATGCCGACCGTGATCGACCCAAAGAGCGACAGGAATGTAAAATTCGCGAAGCGGACTACAAGAAATTGTAATGTCATTCCCATTACCGCGCTCGCAAGCGTAACTTTCAGGAAAGTATCGATAACGAATTTCGTGCCGAAATCCCCGAGGCGTCGTCCCAATAGAACATATAGCGCGATGAAGTTAAAGACCGCTGCTATTGAAGTCGCCAGCGCCAGCCCGCCGAGTTTCAATGGAAACATCAGGGCAACATTTAATATTACGTTCAGCACGAGGGCGACCAGGGCCGTCTTGACAGGAGTCATCGTATCGTGCATCGAATAGAAGGTATTGACAAGCACTTTGATCCCGCCGCAGGCCACCAGGCCCACCGCGTAAAAGAGAAGGGCCGTCGAAGTTATCCCGGTCGAGTAAGCAGTGAACGCGCCTCTCTGAAAAAGGACTTTTACGATCGGCGTGCGCAGGACCACGAGCCCTACGGTGGACGGTATGAGAATAAAAAATAAGACGTTCAGGGAAAACAGAAGCGTGCTTTTAAGTTTTTCCATCTCATTCAGCGCGACATGCCTCGACATCATAGGAAGGACCGCCTGCGCCAGCGCGATACCGAATATCGCGAGAGGCAGCTGCCAGACCCTGTTCGCGTAGTATAGCGCGGCTACAGCGCCGTCTCCGACTATACTCGATAACGATGCCAGTATCGTGCTTACAAAGACATTGACCTGATATACGCATGCGCCCAGGGCCCTCGGGATAAGAAGCATCCCTATCTTTTTGGCCTTCGGATGAGTAAACTCGCGTGTCAGTGATGCCTTCCAGCCGCTCATATATAACGGCGGGAATTGGAGCGCAAGCTGCAGGAAGCCTCCCGCGAGAACGCCGGTGGCAAGGCCAAAGACATTCTCACCGAACCACATTGCGCAGAGTATCATCGAAAGGTTCATAATGCTCGGCCCGAAAGCGGGCGCCGCAAAATAGCCCAGAGAGTTCAATACCCCCATCGCGTAAGCCCACAAGCCGACCAGAAAGAGGAATGGGAATAATACCCTTGTCAACTTGACCGTCACATCGAACTTCGCGGCATCCGCGGAAAATCCGGGCGCGATAAGCCGCACGATGAACGGTGATAAGAGAACGCCTAAGACCGTCAGTATCAATAGAACCCAGAACATGACGTTGAGAATGACCTGGGCTAGCTTGAAGAAGTCCTTCTTCCCTTTCCTGGTCAGTTCATCCGTGAGGACAGGCACGAATGCGGAATTCGTGGCTCCCTCCCCGACAAGGTCCCGCAAGAGATTGGGTATCCTGAAGGCGATGACAAATGCCTGGGCATAAATGGCGGTGCCGAAGAACCTAGCTATCACTATATCCCTTACGAAACCCAGGACCCTGCTGGTCGCGGTCGCGAACCCGATTACGCCTGTCGATCTTATCAAGCTTTTTTTACTCATATAAACATGTTGACCTCGAGTTACTTACGTGATATAATTCTTTCCAAAATTAACCGGAGGAAATTACATTGCCAAGAGAAAGAACCGCATACAAAGAACTCAGGAAATCCAGTAAGAGACATTATAAGAATATCTCAACCAGATCGGACCTGAAAACCTCGATCAAAAATTTTGAAAACCTCGTAAAGGCAAAAAAGGCCGATGAAGCAAAGAAGGCCCTTTCGATTCTCGTGTCAAAATTGGACAAGGCCGCGTCAAAAGGGGTCATCAAGAACAATACCGCAGCAAGAAAGATATCCCGCCTTATGAGGAAACTTTCACCTCAAACCAAGGCATAATTTTATAACCGCGAATTCCAGCGCAAGGGCCGGATCGTATTTAGCTCTCTTGATGTCGAGATCCGTTTCTAAAAGCACTTCCATCTTCGCTTCTATCCCGGCAAGTCCGGATCGCTTGAGCTGCCTGAAGAACCTGTCATGATAACGCCTGCCTATTTTAAGGATGCTCGCGATCTGCGGATCCGGTATACCTTTTTCCAAAAGCACCCTGCCTCTAAACAACCTTTTCATCTGCCAGCATAAGAGCCCAACGATCTCATAGTGTTTTTTGCCTGAAAGTATAAGTTCCGATATTATAGAAAGCGCCTTTTTAAGATCCATTATCTCCATCGCATCCGTAAGGTCAAAGGCCGACGCGTTAAGGTTCTTTCCCGTGACCTCATCCACATCGCGCGTTTCGATCTGGTCCCTTCCGCCCACGAAAGAAGAGAGTTTTTGCAACTCCTGCGATACAGATCCCAGATCTTCTCCGCACAGCTCCTTGAGCGCCCGGGCCGCCTCCGGACTTATTTTCTTACCGTCACTGATGGACGATAAGATCTCTTTTGCCCGCAGCTGGAACTGGGAATCGGTAAGCTCGCCGAACCTGCCGATCGTGACATAACTCGATAATTCGGGATACTTTTTAACGACAGAATCGTCTTCGGCGTCCAGGACCAGGCATGCGAATTTCGGAGGTTCTTTTAGAAGCTTGACCAGGCTGGTGCTGTCTTCGGGAGAGAATTTTTCAAAATTTTTTATGACCGCCAGCCTTTTAGAGGCGAGGAACGGGATGGTAGAAACATAGTCGAGGATATCGCGCACTTTCGCATCGCTGCCGTTAAATACTTTATAATCAAGCTCGCGCGATGAGCTATCCAAGAGGGAGAGCTTTAGCTTCTTTATCGCCTCGTCTTTGGAATAATTGTCGTTACCGACGAACAAAAAGGCCGTGGGTCTAGAATTTACCATGCCTCAACGGTTCTCTCTACTATCCTTCGCGACAGGTCATCGATAGCGTCATTTACCGCTGCGTCGTCGCTCTTTGCCAAGCTTCCGCTGGTCCTGTAAGTCGTTTCACCGGAAAATCCTTTTTCTTTCCACATCACGGCACCCGTCTTGGCGTTGGAGAGCTCCAAGTTCACTATAAGCTTTATCCTGTATTCTTCAACATTATCGTTGGCGTCATATCGCAGGGCATCCCTTTTAAAATCGATGAGGCTGCTTTTGAGCATAAGGTCGGCGTCTGATTCACTGGCTATCTTAAGGGTTCCGTCCAAGAGGAATTTATTTATCAGCGATCTCGTCATATTGACCTCCATACCCGGCTTGTAACCCCGGTACATCCTGGCATTAGACTGCTCTGCCGTAACCTTAATATCATTTTTAAAATTATCGACCCTGATAGTTTTAATATTCGACGGCAGAAGCGAACGGTTAGTGTAACCGCAGCCTGCTATCAGGCATATAGAGAGCAAGACAGGTAAGCATGCTCGCCTTACAAAGGATATTTTCATCGCTTCTCCCTCTTTAATTCTCCGTGGTCTCGATCTGATCTTCGGTATTATCATCTTTCTTATTTTCTTCTTCAGCCGGTATGGATGCTGCCGTCGCTACCTCTGCCTCGTTAGTCGTGACCTTTATCTCGCTCGGCTTCTCGGATTCTGCCGTAGTGGTTGCGGCAACTTCTTCATTGGGCGTTGTCGATTCCGGCTTAGCGGCGACGTTAGCCTCAGTAACCTGCGGTGTCTCGGCGATCGCAGGCGTTTCTGCAACTCCTGCGGCAGGCTTGGCTGCAGGTTTATTAAAATTAAGCGGGGTCCAGCCTTTGCCCTTCGAGGCTTTAGCCTCCTGCGTTGTTTCCGGCGCAGTTTCCTTGGGCTTTGACGGTTTATTAAAGCTGAAAGGATTCCAGCCTTTAGCCTTCGGCGCTTCCGGCTTCGGCGCTTCTATATTGGCAGGCGCCTCCTCCGCAGGCTTGGCTGCAGGTTTATTAAAATTAAGCGGGGTCCAGCCTTTGCCCTTCGAGGCTTTAGCCTCCTGCGTTGTTTCCGGCGCAGTTTCCTTGGGCTTTGACGGTTTATTAAAGCTGAAAGGATTCCAGCCTTTAGCCTTCGGCGCTTCCGGCTTCGGCGCTTCTACGCCGGCCGGGGACGCTTCCACGGGTTTCGCAGCCGGTTTGGAAAAAGTGAACGGCATCAATTTTATTTTCGGCCTTTCGAGCTTCGCCGTCAGCGTTTCGATTTTGGACCTTGCCAGATTCACAAAAGAACTATCAGGATAGGTGCCGATCACGTCCTTGTAATATATGATCGCAGCCTGATAACGCCCCTGTTTTTCATAGAACTGCGCGGTCAAAAGCGATTTTTCCGCGGCCCTGTCTTTCAGGCGCTGGACGGTCTTGTCGGCCTCTTTCGATAACGACCTGTCTCTATTTTCATGGCTGAAATCTTCAAATGCCTTTATGGCCTTTGCTGTAGGCTCAGAATCATACGCGGGCTTCAAGGATGCCCGATAAGCGCAATCTGCAACTTCAAATTTCGATTTATCCACGAACGTTGACGTGGGATAGTCATCGAGTATCTTCTGGAACACCTGGATCGCTTCGTCATAGTGCTCGGCTTTCTTCATCGCCTGGCCCATCCTGAACTGCGCTTCGTCCGCGAGCCTGCCGTAAGGGGCGTTCTCTACCACCTTCTTGTATATTTCTATGGCGCGGTCCAGGGAAGTTAAAATGGGCGTCCCCACCACCGTGGGGCTCTCTTTTTCGACAAATATGTTCGCTATATTGAACTCCCTGGCTACGATCTCATCCATGTTCTCGATATGGGGAAAATTGTCTATCGCCTTCTGGTAGTTTTGGAAAGCTATATAGAATTTATTCATATTTTCATAACATAGTCCCGCGTAGTATTGCGCCTTGGAAGCGTATTCGGAATATTCGTATTGTTTTGTGAGCTTGTCGAATTCGGTCGCAGCCCTTTGATAATCTTTGGCATTATAAAAGGTCATGCCCCACTCAAACTGTGCTTTAGGAGTGTCCTTGACGGCATTCTTAGGGTTTATGAACTTCTTCGTACCCGGCGTCCAGACCCAGTAGGCCCATGCCGTATTCGAAAATAGGAACAACGCCGCCACGCCAGCAATTATAATGCTTCTGGCCAAAAAATTTTTCTTCATTTATGGTTCTCTCTTGTTAATAGGAAATGCGGTTTGTGTGATTTTAGGATTCAGATTATACCACAGGAGGGAACAATTAGTCAAAAATATTAAGCGCTTTAAGCGGTTGAAGTGTTATTAACGAAATCCGTTATCTGCGCCCTGTCTTCTTTCGCTATCTCCAAAAACTGATTTCCCAACTCATACTGATCGCCATTCGGCAGTCTCCTGATCCATGCGACCTTTGAGATCGCCTTGATGGGCTTGATAGTGTTCGGGAGGGTAATATTGAGGACGAGGCGGCAGGCCAACGACATAAATTCTCGCGAATTGAAACAGACCCCGCCTTCGCTTATATTTCTAAGGAGTGAACCTTTCTGAAGATCCGCAATCTTTTTCAAATCCCTGTATTGAACGGCAAAACCGGCATCGACTCTTTTATATCTTCTCTTATCTTCTGCCGAATTGTAATTTTCCATTTATATAGTGTTCTCCTATTAAAAGGTATAGGAAAAAGGCATATTATGATTTACAAAAATATACCACATAAAAATGGGTTTGTCAAGGTAAAGTATAAAAAAGTTAGTTTTATTTAGTCGGCGTTATTTCCAGTTCGTTCGACCTGGGATTAACGTATATTTTAATGGCACCGCTATCTTTTGTCAGATATAGTTTTGACGATAAATCGGTTATCATGGNNGCCACCCGACGGCATCCCATATTTATTCGCCGCGCCTACGCTTATAATCGCAATACCGGGCGAGACGCGATCAAAAAATTCCTTTACAATTCCGGTGTTGCCCAGGGCCCCTCCGTGGTGCGGGACTTTCATGATGTCGGCTTTTAAAAAATCTCCGTATGAAATAAGACGCGATATGGCTTTGTCTTTTATGTCGCCGCATAAAAGAATGTCGCGGCTTTTATAACTGACTTTCAGCACCAGAGAATTATCGTTTGAGTCTGCCAGCATCTTATCTTTTTCCGGATTCAAGATGAAAATTTCAGCGCCTTTGAAAGCGCGTATCAGGTTCCCCTCCCTTACGGAGATCCTTTGTGTCCTATTTTTCTTGATGAGCCGCAGATATTCCTCGTAAATCTTTCCGCTGTCGGAGATGGCGCCGCTATCTATTACGCACCCTATGTTAAAATTTTTCAGTACGTAGAGGATGCCGCCAAGGTGATCCTCATGAGAATGCGTAACGACCAGGATGTCTATTGTTTTCACACCCCGGTTCCATAGAAAAGGAGCGACTACCGATTCGCCCATGTCGGATCCGTCCTCTTCTCCTCCCGGCCCGCCATCTACAAGCATAGTGCCGCCGCTGGGAAATTCCAGAAATGCGGAGTCTCCCTGGCCGACATCGAGGAACGTCATCCTCATGCCGTCTGCGCCGCCCGCCGGGGCGCCTGTCCAGACCAGGATATTAAAAAGAACCATGATGCCTATCGCTATACGCATCCTGGTTATCTTCAGGTTCTTGAACTGCAATCCAGGCGGTATGATAAGCAGGGATACAAGCGCATAGTAGAGAAGCGTAAATTCAAACGACGGTTTGGCTACCCTGAAATATGCAAAAGGGCTGTTGGCCAGAGATCCGTTGATCGCGAATAATGTCTTTTCGGCAAGCTGCAAACCCTGAGCGAGGCCCATAGCTGCAGAAACAGATACAAAGCACAGTACGAAGAACAAAAAAGAGACGATGATCAGAAGAAAGAGCATCGGGATGGCTATCAGGTTGAGAATAATGCAGGCAGGTGAGACTATGTTAAAATATGCCGCGAAAAATGGAAGGCTTCCAAGCCATACCGCGACCGAAACCGATATGCCTTCGGTAAGGTATCTATAGGCCTTGGCCCATTTTTTACGCAAGCGGCCTTCGGATGCAAAATGCGGGAACCGGCTTTCCAATTTAGGGGTAAATACTATTATACTCGCTACCGATATAAATGTTAATTGGAAACCCGGGTCAAACATCTCCTTCGGGTTGACCAAAAGTATCGCAAGCGCGGCTATGGAGAGCGAGTTTAGAGTGTCCGCGTCCCGGTCTATGATATATCCAATGCTGTAGATGGCAAACATCACTACGGCCCTTATCACCGGAGGATTGGAACCGGCAATGAAAGAATAGAAGACCAGGAGGACAGTCGTAATAGCCAGGTTCATCTTTTTGGGCACCCTGAATATCCTGAACATTGCCAGAAAAAACGCTGCTATCAATCCGACATGCAGGCCGTTTATGACAAGCATGTGTACGGTGCCCGTCTTTACAAAATCTTCTTTTATCCTGTCTTTAAGCCCACTCCTATCACCAATCAATATCGCCTTTAAAAAACCGCTGTAAGGCATTATTAAATACTCGTCTATCAGGGCCCTCATGCGATGCCGTATCCTGTATGCCAAGAATTTTACGGAGCCGAATGAATCGCTCTTGAGCACCTGGATGCCGTTCCCCTCTTTTACCCTGAGGCAACAATAAATATTTTTCAATTGCAGGTATTCGGCGTAATTGAATAGCCCGGGATTGTTCAAACCATGAGGTTTCGAGAGCGTGCCTTCGAGGATTACTTCGTTGCCGAAAGATACCGGTTGAGCTTTTTTCGAAAATAGGTCGACCTTCAAAAGGCCGTTTGTCTTCCGCCATGACGCGCCGTCTTTTAAGAGGCTTGCTTTAAGCGTAAAACTCGTCCTGACGGTTTTGTATAATGTCGGGGTCGCAAGAGGATCGTCTACGATCGTCCCTCTTACGAAGATGTCATTATGCTCATCCGGCGGAATGAAGTTGGCTATGTGATCCCTGGGCAGGATATTCGAATTGAGATATACGGACATGCCCGTGAAGAATATGGCCAGGAAGAGCGCGATTTGCGAAACTGCCCTGTGCCTGGAATAAAGGATCGATACAATAATAAAACCGGACGCGGCGAGAATACTATAAAATATCGAGACGCCGGATATTCTGGAAAACGCTATTCCGAGGCAGAACGGGATGAGGATATATAGTGCGGGACGTTTCATCCGTCACTCTGTCGTTATTCTGTTTCTTATCTTCTCGAAAAGCGCCACGCCTACGCCTTTCACGTCCTTAATGTCGTCTATCGAAGCGAAAGAACCGTTCTGGTAACGGTATTCCACTATGCGTTCGGCGATGGTCCTGCCTATGCCTTTTATTTTCGCAAGTTCTTCGGCGCTTGCGTTATTTATATTTATCTTTTCACCTGCCTGAGAGGAGGCATCAGCGGCTGTTTCCTTATATCTTTCGGGATCGAATCTATCTATGATTACTCCTGTACCTTGGTGTGATTTGCGTAAAACGGAGACCGTTACTCCCAGAACAAGCGCCGCGATGAGAAATATCAGTATAGATCTTTCGACGCGCTCGAGTTTTGTCATTGAGAAAGGACTATATTGACCAATTTTTTGGGGACGATTATGAAATCTTTAACTGCTTTCTCGCCTACCCAGCTTTTCACTTTCGGATCGGCCATGATGCGAGCTTTAAGCTCGACATTGTCTATTTCGGCGGGAACTTCTATCTTTGAGCGAAGTTTGCCGTTCACCTGGATGGGGATGGTCAATACTTTTTCAACGATCGCGCTCTTGTCGTATTGAGGCCACTTGCATTTGAAGATACTGTTCTCTTTACCCAGCGCATGCCACATCTCTTCGGCAATATGCGGAACGAACGGCGAAAGAAGCATCACGATAATTTCGGCACTTTTATTCAAACATTCCACCAGGGTGTTATTTTTGCCAAAAACTTTGGTCTTTATATCGGACGCTTCGTTAACAAGCTCCATAATCGAACTTATCGCTGTATTAAAATGGAACCCTCCCTCCAGGTCTTCGGTAACTTTTTTGATCGTCTGATGGGTTTTTCGTCTGAGTTGTTCCGAAAGTTTACGCTGGGCATCTTCACTACTAAATTCAGCTATGTCGCCTCCCTTGGCTACAACATCACCGCCTTTATTCAGAAGAATTACCCCTTCTACAAGCCGCCACACTCTCCCCAGGAACCGATATGACCCCTCAACACCCCTATCCGACCATTCGGCATCTTTTTCCGGCGGACCGATAAAGAGCGTATAGAGCCGAACCGTGTCGGCGCCGTAATCTTTGATCAGCCCATCCGGAGATACGACGTTCCCTTTCGACTTAGACATCTTCGCCCCGTCTTTTATTATCATACCCTGGGTAAAAAGATTCTTGAACGGTTCGTCGAAATTGATAACGCCTATGTCATGTAAGAATTTCGTTATGAACCGCGAATAGAGAAGATGGAGTATCGCATGCTCTATGCCGCCGATATATTGATCGACGGGCAGCCATCTGTTCACGAGTTCGGAATCAAACGGCCTGTCGTCGGACCGCGGCGTTATGTAGCGGAGGAAATACCAACTTGAATCGACGAACGTATCCATCGTGTCGGTCTCTCTCATGGCGGGAGAATGGCACTTCGGGCACTTTGTATTGGCGAAATCTTTCGCAAATTTCAGCGGAGACTCGCCGGTCGGCCTGAACTCCACGTTTTCGGGCAATAGCACGGGAAGGTCCTTTTCCGGCACCGGCATAATGCCGCATTTCGGGCAATATATTATCGGGATCGGAGCGCCCCAATATCTCTGGCGCGAGATGAGCCAGTCCCTTAATTTATACTGCACCGTCCTCTTGCCAAAACCATTACCCTCGAAAAATTCGGCTATCTTTTTGAGCGCGGCTTGCGACGGAAGGCCGTTGAACTGCGCGGAATTTACCATCACGCCTTCTTCGATGTATGCCTCTTTCATCGTCTCGGGATTAAGCGGGCTATTAGGATTATCTATGACTACCTCGATGGGAAGCTTATATTGTTTGGCAAATTCAAAATCGCGCTGGTCGTGGGCGGGAACGGCCATTATGGCGCCGGTCCCGTATTCCATAAGGATGTAGTTCGCGATCCATATCGGCACTTTTCGGCCATTGACCGGGTTTATCACGAATTTGCCGGTGAAGGCGCCTTCTTTCTCGGCCTCGGCCTGAGAGCGGGCTATCTTCGATTCATTGCGCATCTTCCGGACCGCCTTCATGAGCGCCGCTTCATCCTTAGATCCTTTGGCCAGCGTCTCGACGAGAGGATGTTCGGGTGCAAGGGCTATGAACGTAGCGCCGTAAATAGTATCCACTCTCGTCGTGAAACAGCGCAAAGTTTCGCTCATTCCGTCGATCTTGAAGTCTATCTCAACGCCTTCCGACTTTCCTATCCAGTTGGCCTGCATCGTCTTGACGCGCTCCGGCCATTCGGTGAGTTTCGTGAGGTCTTTTAAGAGTCTTTCGGCGTAATGGGTTATCCTGAAGAACCACTGCTCGAGCTCTTTCTGGCTCACCTCTGCCGAGCAGCGTTCGCAAGAGCCGTTCACCACCTGTTCGTTGGCGAGGACCGTTTTGCAGGACGGGCACCAGTTGACAAAGGCCTTCTTTTTATATGCCAGGCCCTTTTCATATAGTTTCACGAATATCCACTGCGTCCATTTATAATATTCGGGAAGACAGGAGATGACCTCCCGGTCCCAGTCGTATTCCACGCCCCACTGGTTCAGTTGGCGCTTCATCGTGCTTATATTATTAAGGGTGGATGTCTTGGGGTGGATCCCGCCTTTGATGGCGGCATTCTCCGCCGGAAGGCCGAATGAGTCGAAGCCCATCGGCGCAAGCACATTATATCCGCGCATCATCTTGTAACGGGCGACGACATCGCCTATTATGTAGTTGCGGCCGTGGCCTACGTGCAGGGCGGCCGACGGGTACGGGAACATCATGAGGCAGTAATATTTATCGGCGGAATCTTTGGTATCGACATTAAAGAGCCTGCGGTCACGCCAGAATTTCTGCCATTTGGGCTCTATCGAATCGAATGGGTATAATTTTTCGTCGTTCATGATTTATGCCTTGGTCAATCTTTTGGCCGTCGCTATGTTCCTCTTGTCATCCTTATCAGACTCTTTCGGTGTCTCCATGATAAAGGCGGCGTTCTTCAGCTTCGGGTGGCTTATGATCCTTCCCATCGCCGCCAGGCCGATCCTGCCCTTGCCGATATGCTGGTGCCTGTCCACGTGAGAATCAAACTCGGAAAGACTGTCATTAAAATGTACTACCTTTATGCGTTCCAGGCCCAGTAATTTATCAAAACTTTTCAGCGTCTCTTCAAGGCCCGCCTTCTCTCGTATGTTATAACCTGCTGCAAACGTATGGGCCGTGTCAAGACAGACGCCGATATCCGCCGGATGAGCCTGGCTCTCTATGATACGCTTCAGATGTTCGAATCTGTAGCCGATGCCGTCGCCCCAACCCGCGGTATTTTCCAGAAGTATCATTGTCTTCAGCTTCGCGCGTCTTATTATTTCGTTAAGCGCATTTGAGAATCTTTCGATCCCGTTATCTTCGCCGCTTCCCACGTGGCTGCCGAGATGCGTCACGAAATACTCAGCTCCGAGAATATCGGCGCGCTTTACATCTTCTATATACGCTTCAATCGATTTTTTATAAAGCTTGTCGTCGGGCGTAGCAAGATTTATCAAATAAGGTATGTGGACAACTACCGGATTTATATCGTATTTGATCTTAAGACGGCTGAACTCTTTGACATCGGCCTCAGGTATTTTCGATATCTGCCATCCTCTCGGATTACGGCTGAATATCTGCATCGTATTACAGCCGAGCGTGTGCGCCCTATCGAGCGATTCATAAATATGGCCGGCTATAGAGACGTGTACGCCGATGCGCATAGAAAATTTCTCTTCGTAAAATTTTGGGCTTATCCGGATTTTGCACTGCAAAATCCGGACTTGTCTAACTCCAGGTCCCCAAATTTTGCTTTGTCAAAATTTGGGCATGTGGTGCCGAGGGAGGGAGTTGAACCCTCATATCCGTGAGGAAATCGGTTTTTGAGACCGACGCGTATGCCAGTTCCGCCACCTCGGCGTCAATTTTCTTAGACGGTAAGTATAGCATATTTTTTAGTAAACTTTAAAATAAATTTGTGCTATACTATTTTCCCAAATGGGGCTGTAGTGAAGAGGGATCACGACACAATGGCATTGTGTAGTCACGAGTTCGATTCTCGTCAGCTCCACCAATCTTTTTAATCCGCAAGATGCAAGTCGACATAGGAAGCCAGGAGCTCCCTTACCTTCTCGGGAGGTATTACGGAGAAGTAATGGTCGATTATCGCGTGTCCCATCTCATGCGCGATGACAGAATCGGAGATGTCCTCTTCCGAAACATATATGGTGTTATATTTATAGATATAAAAAGATTTGATATCTTCCGTCGCGGCGAATATCTTTGAGTATTCGTCATTAAGTTCTTTTCTCGTCCTGAATATCTTTATCTTTATGCGCAAATCGGGGAGGCGCATATCCAGTATCTCTTCGGCGCGCCTTAACAAGGCGTCCAGCTGATAGCGTATCTTGTCTTCCATGGGCGCATCTTCGCCCGGTATGTCGCTGCTGAAATAAGATGCTCTTCTCCTCAGGGCCGCCTCTATACTCTTCAGGTTTGCTCCGGGGTTATAATATACGATGATGTGCCCCGTGTCGAGGATAGACCATCCCTGCGCGGGATTATTCTGCTCATTATTTACTGGCAGATCCTGGGCGAATAAAACGGATGGGATAACGCAGATTATACTTATAGCGATCGCGATTTTGTATGACATGTCAGGTCTTGAGTTTCTCGATCTCTTGTTTAAGAGCTTTTATCTTTTCCCTGATCTTCTGCGGCGCGTCGCTTCCCGGCGACTCGGCGGCAACTTCCAGCTCGGCGATGATCTTCTTGACGGCGGTTATCTCATCCTTCAAAAAATGAACGGTCATGTTCAAGGCTTCGGCAATAGGCTTCAACTCGTCTTTATTCCGGAGATTGAATTCCTGCCTGAGATTGCCTGAGGCGATCTCCCGCACATCCTTCTCGATCCTGTACAGGGGGCCGGCTATTCTATGCGAGGTAAAGAGGGTAATGAATACGGTCGCTATCCCTATTATCACGATAACTATGATACTGCTCAGGAAAACCGCGGGGAGTATATAATCAGCCGTGCTCCTGATCACCAGCCTCAGATTTTCGAATGATGTCGTAACGGTGGTCTTTGACATGCCGTAGATGATGACGCCGGAAATGGCAGACCCTATCAGTACGAGAATACAAAACTTCAATATAAAATTCCTCTGGAATTCCTTCTTTATATAATAGTTCCGTCTTCTGTTTTTGTAATTTTCCATGTTCATCCTCCGGATTATTTAATGTCGACTTTCTTGAGCAATTCTTTATTTATTTTAACCTTGGCCGAACTCTTCAGGTCCGCAATCCATTTGGTGAGCTCCGAACGCAACTTCTTCTGTCTCGCCTCTCCCTGAATATCCGCCGGTATTCTTTTTGAAAACTCATCTATTTTTTTCTTCATCAGAAGTTTCAGCAGGGCCTGTTCCCAGTAACGCTCTATCTCTTTCATGAATTTTTCGTCTTTATCAAAATTCTGAGCCTGGGCCGCCTGCAAGAGCACCTTCTTGGTTATAAGTTCGTTTAAAACTGTCTCTTTTGCCATTTCAGGATCCGCCGGCAAAGACATGTTCGGCGCGATGATGTGTGCCTCGTCCCGGAAATCGCCCACGCTCAGGTCGTAATGATTTATCTTTACGATCGTCTGTCCGTCCCGAGCTTCTTTGGTTTTAGAATTCCGGTCGCAGCCCGAACCAAGTCCCAGGGCGATGCATATCAGAACCGTCAAAAATAATTTTATTCCGCATTCGAAGTTTTTCATACAATATCCCTCCTTATAATAAAGCCAGTACATTCATGTATGTGCTGGCATGCCGGCCCTGCTTCTTTCTGTACGGACCTCATCTACGGTTCCTTAAAAACACCTATAGTCCTTATTTTATTATAACGCCCATCAATGAGCTTATCCTTCGGAATGCCCTTCAGAGCCGCAAGGTCCTTCTTTATTATCTTTTTCATATTNNTTTTCGGCGCTCTCCTGAGGGTTTCTGTGCGCGCCGCCCAAAGGCTCTTTCACTATACCGTCTATTATATGCATCTCGAACAGGTCTTTTGCCGTCAGCTTGAGGGCCGCAGCCGCATCCGGTGACTTCGACCGCTCTTTCCACAATATCGCGGCGCAACCTTCAGGCGAAATTACCGAATAATAGGCGTTCTCCAGGACATAGATCTTGTCGCCCACCCCGATACCGAGAGCGCCCCCGGACCCGCCTTCGCCTATCACGAAGACAAGGACTATGGTCTTAAGGTCGGCCATCTCCCGCAAATTATAGGCGATAGCCTCGGCCTGTCCCCTCTCTTCCGCTCCTATTCCCGGATACGCGCCCGGCGTGTCTATTAAGACGACGACCGGCAGATTGAACTTTTCCGCCATCTTCATCACTCTTATCGCTTTCCGGTAACCTTCGGGATGAGCGCTTCCGAAGTTCCTTTCCAGGTTCTCTTTTGTATCCCTGCCCTTCTGATGTCCTATCACGACTATCCGATCTCCGTTCAGTTTCGCGAAACCGCATATCATAGCTTTATCGTCGGCAAAATGACGGTCACCATGTATCTCTGTAAAATCGGTCATCATCATTTCAATATAATCGAGAGTATAAGGCCTTTTCGGATGGCGCGCTATCTGCACCCTCTGCCATGGAGTAAGGCTATCGTAGACATCCTTTTTAATATGCGAGAGCTTCTCTTCCAGCCTCGCTATCTCTCCGGATATATCGATATCCTTGTGGGCCGTGAAACCCTTCAGCTCTTCTATCTTTCTCTCGAGCTCTATTATGGGCCTTTCAAAATCAAGGCCGGGCATATGATGAGTAGCCATTACCTATTCCGTTCTCCGCTTAAAATATTTAGTCAACTATTACGACTTCCGTTCCAATCGGCACTATCGAATACAATTCCTCCACGTCGGGATTTTTCATCCTGACGCAACCTTCGGTAACACTCTTCCCTATAGATTCGGGTTCTATAGTGCCGTGTATACCGTAGCCTTGTTTGGATAGGCCTATCCATCGGGAGCCAAGCACGTTCTTAGGATCTTTGGCGGGTATCATGCCGCCTGTTGAGGGATACCATGGTGGGTCGATAAGCTTGTTCGTGACTTTGAACGTTCCTACGGGGGTGCAGGAATTCTTTCCGGTCGATACTTTATAGGTCTTCAATATATCCTGGTCGGACTTTAATGTAAGGATATTCTGGGATTTGTCTACGACAATACTGAATTTCGCTTTCGATATCTTGAGCGACTTGCCCAGCTTAACCGTAGCGTCCTTCAAGCCGTTCGCTCTCGATATCAACTCTGTCGTGGTATTGAATTTCTTTGCGATCTTTGTCAGGGTATCGCCTTTCTGGACCTCATAGAGAAGCGAATCCGGCGTCAAGGCCGGAGAAAACAGTATCTTAACGTTCAGATTGTCCAGGGCTTCCTGCGCTTTCGATATATTGCTTGAGCCCGGATATTTTTCTATAAGTTTTTGGTAGGCCTCTTTCGCTTTCAGGAGGTTCCCCTTCTTATCATAATTCGCGGCAGAAACGAAATAGTCGGATTCGGACTCACCGGGAACAGGCGCGGCCGCTTTGGATTCAGAAATTTGCGCTTCCTCTTTCGGCACCCTTGCATGCGTAATTATCCCATGGACCAAAAAGATCGCTACTAGCGACATTACGATGATCGCTCCTACAGTCAGAATATTCTTATTCACTTAAACACCTTCCTTCTCTATTTATAAAGTAATAAAGAGACCATTATACCCAAAAAGGCTCCGGCGAAGACCTCAACAGGCGTGTGGCCTATTAATTCTTTCAGCTCATCCTCGTCCAGTTTCTTCTTCCAGTAAATATCTTCCAGCATCTTATTTAATATCTCTGCCTGTCTGCCCGTAGCGAGCCTCACGCCCTGGGCGTCGAACATGACTATCAGCGTGAATATCAGTGTTATGGCAAAAAGCGCAGAGTCAAAACCGTACGTTACGCCTACTGAGGTCGCAAGTGCGGAAACTCCTGCGGCATGGGAACTGGGCATGCCGCCGGTCCCTATGAACCAACGGAAATCGAACCGCTTCTCCCTGAATACTCCCAGCGCGACTTTTATGCTTTGCGCTATGACCCAGGAAGCGGCCGATGTCCAGAATATGTAATTTTTGCTGAATTCGACAAAATAATTCATAATGATTTGCTTATATTTTAAAAATCATTATAATATATATGTTCCGTGATTTCAATATAAATCCAACGGAAGGGGACTATATGATAAAAAGGCTTTGCTTGCTGGCGGCAATAATTACACTACTTCTCAGTCAGTCGATAGTAATGGCTGAAGGAGGTAATCTCTGGCGTCTGGCAGGTCAGAACGGCTATATCAAGATATTTATACGCAAACCCGACAACGAGTCCGGACAAAGCAAAGTCGTCCGGGACGGTTTCAAGAAGGCCCTGGAATCCGCGTTCGTAAACAGAAAATCCGTAAAGTTCGAGATAGTTAAAACCCCGGAAGAGAGCGACGTTCAGATCTTTTCCTTGATCAAAAAATTTCAGTACATGGAGAAAGGGCCCCTCAAACCCACGCCTGGCATCGGGACAACGCTTCTTGACGCCGCCGCGACCGCGACTGAAAACTATGTGGAGATAGCGGCTGAGTTCGTGGTAAAGCAAACTACGACAGGCGTAATCCTGTGGAAAGACGTTCTGACCCCATATATAAAGAGAAAGATGGAACCGGAGGAGAGTATACCGATAATTTCCGATAAGGTATCGAGGGATTTTGTCTGGAAGTGTTTCGGAAAATCGGAATGCTCGAATTGATCACCCTCGTATAAGGGCCATCGCCTCGGCACGCGTCTTTTCGTTTTGGCGGAAGACGCCCCTGACAGCGCTGGTGATGGTCAAGACGCCCGGCTTCCTCACGCCCCTCATGCTCATGCAAAGATGCTCCGCTTCTATTATAACGAGGACTCCTTTGGGCGAGAGCTTACGCATGATAATTTCCGCTATATCGGTCGTAAGCCGTTCCTGGACCTGCAGCCTCTTCGATAGCGTATCTACCACCCGCACAAGCTTGCTTAAGCCGGTAACTTTGTTATTGCCCGGTATGTACGCGACGTGAGCCTTGCCTATAAACGGCAGAAGATGATGTTCACATATCGAGTATAGGGGTATCCCCTTTAAAAGGATTATCTCATCGTGATCCTTCTCGAATACAACCTCAAGTTCTTTTTCCGGATTGACCTTTGTACCGCCCAATATCTCTCCATACATCTCCGCGACGCGTTTGGGCGTATCTTTTATGTCATGCCTGGTCACGTCCTCGCCTATCGCCAGTAGGATTTCTCTGACCGCTTTCTCTATGCGCTTTTTATCCATCATCCCCTCTTTTATAATTATTTTCCTATACAAAACTGGCTGAAGATCCTGTCAAGGATATCGTCAGAAACGGATCTGCCCGTTATCAGCCCCAGATTGAATATCGCTTCTTTCAGGTCAATCGCCGCTATCTCAGGAGCCGAGACGGCTTCCAACCCTCTTTTTACAGATAACATAGATGCGCGGGATTTGTCAAGCGCCTCTTTATGCCTTGCACTTGTAACAAGGGCCCCCTCTCCCTGGTTGAAGCTGCCGCTCAGGACCGATTTCTGGATCGCCTCTTCCAGACGGCCTATGTTACTTCTCTTTTTAACCGATATCTCTATCACAATATCATCTTTAAGTTTCTCTTTCAATTTGCGATAATCGGATTTTTTCACAAGATCTATCTTATTAAGTGCAATTATCTTCTTCTTACCGCGGATCAAATTAATTATCTCTTTATCGGCATCCTGTAACGGCGCCGAGGCATCGAGCATCAGGATAACGATGTCGGACAATCCGAGATAGTGCTTACTCTTCTTCACGCTTTCTTTCTCCAACGCATCCTTTGTGCCGGATATGCCGGCCGTATCGACAAGCCGTATCGGTACACCGTTCAAGTTGATCATCTCTTCAACGGCATCGCGCGTGGTACCCGGTATGGGAGAGACGATGACTCTGTCTCTTTTTAACAAAAGGTTCATGAGACTCGATTTCCCGACATTAGGCTTTCCGCAAATTATCGCGAGAACGCCCTCCCGGAAGACCATGCCGTTATCATAACTCTTTATCAGCGAATCTATCTTCTTTAAAATATATTTTACTTTACCGATAAGCCCGGTCTTCTGGGGCAATTCCAATCCCTCTTCCGGAAAATCGATTGCGGCTTCTATCTCGGCGGTTATATTTATAATATCTTCCCTGACCTCGTTCACGTTTCTGGAGAGCTCTCCCTCAAGCTGTCCCAGGGCTACCTTTAAAGACCCTTCAGTCTTGGCCCTTATCACGTCGAGCACTGCTTCGGCCTGCGTCAGGTCTATCCTTCCGTTCAGAAAAGCCCTCTTGGTAAATTCGCCGGGCTGGGCGACTCTCGCCCCGTATTTTAACGTCAGGCCCATGACTTTTTTTACCGACTGTATGCCTCCGTGACAATTGATCTCAACTATATCTTCTTTCGTGTAGCTCTTCGGAGCCTTCATCACGGTAAGGATAACTTCATCAATGATCTCATTCCGAGTCTTGACATGACCGTAATGCGTGGTATAAGTTTTGAATTTCGATGGCCTTATCCCGTCTTTGGAAATGAAAATAGTGTCTGCTATCTTTAATGCGGCGCTGCCGCTCAGGCGCACGATACCTATCCCGCCCTCACCTATAGGCGTCGATATCGCAACTATGGTATCGTCTAGATCGTATTTATGCATAGCTGGCCTGCATTGCCTCTCCGACGACAAATAAGGAACCTGTTATCAGGATCAGGTCTTCCGGATCCGCAAATGACCTTGCCCTGGCAATGGCCTCTTCTACCGTATTTGTAAGATAAATGTCTTTATCGCCGGGGGACATCAATTCTTTTATCTTCGCAGGAAGGGCCGCTCTTTCCGGAACCTTGGACTTCGTTAGAATTATTTTATCCGCGGCGGGAACCAGCTCCTCCAATATCCCTTTGATATCCTTATCCTTTGAAACGCCTAATACGAGGATCAATCTATTATATTTAAACGCCCTCTCTACCGCTTTAACGAGCGCGTTTGCGCTGGCGCGATTTTGCGCACCGTCCACAATAATGTACGGACGTTTAGAAATTACCTCGAGCCTCCCCGGCCATCTGGCATTGCGTACGCCGCTTGAGACCGATCCTTTATTTATATCTATGCTGCTGAAATGGAGCGCTTCGACGGCCCCGATGGCGGTAGCGGCATTGGCAACCTGGTGCGCCCCCAATAAGGACATTTCCAGCCTCGGGTAATTATTGAACAATCCGGAAATAGCAAAGGTTTCTATGGAATCGTTAAAATCGAGCTCCTTGAATTTTATATCTTTCCCTACGAGGATCGCCTTCGCACCCTTATCGTTACAGACTTTGATAATGACGCTCAGGGCTTCCTCCGTTTGCGGGGCCACGACACAGACCGATCCGGTTTTGATTATGCCTGCCTTTTCACCCGCTATCTGCGTAAGAGTATCCCCTAGCCTATCCGTGTGTTCATAACTTATCGGCGTGATCACCGATACGAGCGGTTCCAGGATGTTCGTCGCATCGAGCCGCCCGCCTAAGCCCACCTCGAAGACGGCAAGATCGACTTTCTTTTCCTTGAAATAGAGATACGCGAGCGCGGTATATACCTCAAAGAAGGTCGGTATGTCATCCTTCATTGTCTCCACGACACTCTTTATCCGTTCAAGAATGCGGCCGACGTCTTCCGCACTTATAAGTTCGCCGCCTATATTTATTCTTTCGCGGAACGAAGCGAGATGAGGAGATGTGTAGAGCCCGGCCTTGTACCCGGCCTCTTTCAGGATGGAATGTACGATAGCCGACGTGGAGCCTTTACCTTTAGTGCCGGCGACGTGGACGGATCTATATTTTTTTTGAGGGTTACCCAGACCGGAGGCCAGGCGCAGCATCCTGTCCAGCCTGAAAGACGATTTATAATCGTAGCCATCGCGTCTTTCATAGTTGACGAATGAATCGAGATATCGAAGAGCCTCTTCGTAAGTCATTCTAATGTTTAAAGTGTCTGACCCCGGTGAAGACCATCGCCATGCCGAGCTCATCCGCTTTTTTTATCACTTCCGCGTCGCGAATGGAACCGCCGGGCTGTATTATCGCCGTGATGCCGCCCTCGTGCGCCTGCTCAATGCCGTCTTCTTTCGGGAAAAAGGCATCGCTCGCAAGCGTCGAACCCTTGGCCCTCGACCCGGCCTTTTTACAGGCTATCATTACGGAATCCACCCTCGACATCTGTCCCGCACCCACACCGACGGTCTTCGTGCCCTGGCATAAGACGATGGAGTTCGACTTGACGTGCTTGGCAACCACCCATCCGAACAATAGCGACGCAAACTCTTCTTTGGCAGGCTTCTTTTTGGTAACGACCTTTAGATCGCTCTCTTTCAATACCGCAAGATCGCGGTCCTGTATAAGCATTCCACCGACGACCTTCTTCATATCTTTATCCGTATTAGCCGTCTTAACACCGAAATTTTTCACTTCCAGGAGCCGCAGGTTCTTTTTGGTTTTGAGCGCTTCAAGCGCCGGCGATTCATAAGAAGGTGCGATCATGCATTCTACGAAATCGGCTTCTTCAAGGATCGTCTTTGCCGTCTCCAGGTCTACCGGCCTGTTAAACCCCACTATGCTTCCGAAAGCGCTTAAACGGTCGCAATCGAGCGCATCGAGATAGGCCTGTTTCAGGCTCTTGGCGGCTGCCGTTCCGCATGGGTTGGTGTGTTTTATAATCGTCGCTGCAGGTTCGTTAAATTCTTTGACTATTTCTAAAGCGGCGTTGAGATCGATGATATTATTGAACGAGAGTTCCTTGCCGTGCAATTGAACGGCGCCCGATACGCCCGGTTCGTTAGACGATTCATCTTTATAGAATGCCGCCCTCTGGTGCGGATTCTCTCCGTATCTCAGGTCCTGTAATTTTTTGAAACTCAAATTTAACGACGCCGGAAATTCCTCTACTTGTGACTTAAGACTTGTGACTTGTGACCCATGCGATTTAAGGTAATTAAATATCGCCGCATCATAAGTTGACGTCTTTTGGAAAACCTTGATACCGAGCTCGATCAGCAGTTCTTCCGGAATGCTCCCGCCTGTCTTCTCCATCGCTTCAATTACTCTGATATAGTCAGCCACGTCGCACAATACGCAAACAGACCTATGGTTCTTGGCCGCGCTCCTCAGCATGGACGGGCCGCCAATATCTATATTTTCTATCGCTTCTTCCAGCTTAACGCCGGGTTTCGCGACGGTCTTTTCGAAAGGATATAAATTAACGACGACCATATCTATAAGTCCGATGCCATGTTTTTTCACGGTCTCCATGTGCTCTTTATTTTCCCGCAGGGCAAGAAGGCCGCCGTGCACCTTCGGGTGGAGGGTCTTCACTCTCCCATCCAGCATTTCGGGAAATCCCGTATGCTCGGAAACATCTTTTACCGGGATATTGAGCGCCCTTATGGCTTTTGCAGTGCCGCCTGTGGACAATATCTCGACCCCAAATTTATTCAAAACCTTGACAAGCCCGTCGAGGCCCGTCTTATCCGATACGCTTATTAACGCCCTTTTGACTCTAACCATCTTTGCTCCTCTTTTCTATTTCTTCGCTTTGCCCTGATTCGCCACGGCTTCCATGGCTCTTTTAACTTCTTCCGGGTCCCCCAGATAATAACTTTTGATCGGCTTCAGGCTGTCGGCCAATTCATAAACAAGAGGCAACCCTGTCGGGATATTCAGTCCAACTATATCTTTATCAGATACGTTATCGAGATATTTAACCAGCGCCCTGAGGCTATTGCCGTGCGCGGCAATTATCACGCGCTTGCCTGCTTTAACCGTCGGCTCGATCGTCTCGTGCCAATAAGGCAGGAACCTCGCCACGGTATCTTTAAGGCATTCCGTCAAAGGCAATTCTTTTGCGCTCAGATCCTTATAGCGGGGGTCTATACCGGGAGAACGCGGGTCGTTCTTTTCAAGTTTCGGCGGCGGCACGTCGTAGCTCCTGCGCCAGACGAGAACCTGATCTTCGCCGAATTTAGCCGCCATCTCGGATTTGTTGAGTCCTTGAAGAGCACCGTAATGGCGTTCGTTCAGCCTCCATGAATTATAGACGGGTATCCACATCAGATCCATCTCATCCAGGGTTATCCAGAGCGTCCTGATCGCTCTTTTCAGGACGGACGTGTAGGCAACGTCGAAGACGAAGCCCTCCTTCTTCAAGACTTCCCCGGCGCGCTTGGCCTCGGCCTTACCCTTATCCGATAAGTCGACGTCGGTCCATCCGGTGAACCTGTTCTCCTTGTTCCATATGCTCTCGCCATGCCGCAGCAGCACCAGTTTCTTCATTTCATTTCCCCCTTGAATTTATCTTTACGAGGCTTAGATTATATCACAAAAACAAAATATTTTAAAATTTTTTGCAACAAAATGACCATTTTTCCCGTCTTATATAGTAGGAGGACCTATTCAACTTCGTAGGTTTAACCTACGAAGTGCAACCTACGAGGTTAAAACCGGTAAATATTTAAAAAAGGGAGGTAATCTATGATTTATCATGTTTTTAATAGAAGTATCGCTGATTTCGTCATCTTTAATAATCGCGAGGAATTTTCGCGCATGATCGATCTGTTTAATTATTATCAAATTGAAAAAACCATTAGTTTTTCAAGATACAGCGAATTGATAAAAACCCGAACAGAAAATGGACAGCTCTTAAACGGCACAAAATTAGTTGGGATAATAGCTTATTGTCTTATGCCAACACATTTTCATATTATTTTGAACGAGTTAAATGAGAACGGCTTATCGCTATTCATCAAGAACATACTTAACAGTTACACTCGATATTTCAACATAAAACATAATAGAAAAGGCCCGTTATGGGAGAGTAGATCTAAAAAGGTTTCTATTGAAAGTGATGAACAATTGCTACACTTAACACGATACATTCATTTAAATCCGGTAACTTCTTATCTCGTAAAGATGCCTGAAGATTGGCCATATTCTTCGTATAAGGAATATATTTTCAAAGCCTTAATTAACAAACAGATTTGCACATATAAAAATTATTTGGATATAAAGCCACATATATACGCAAAATTTGTCGAGGATGGGATATTATACCAACGCGAGATGGCAAAAGTAAAGCAATTGCCCGAATAACACTTTTAACTTCGCAGGTTCAACTTCGTAGGTTGAACGGTTACAGCAGTGCGCTGGAGACGGTGTCGCAGAAGAGGAAGCCTTTGCGCTTGAGACAGAACCCGGTCTGCGTCTCCTTCGCTCTCTTG
>PLLI01000115.1 GCA_003140915.1 Candidatus Omnitrophota bacterium | reverse complement strand
CTATTTTTCATTAAGCCGCCTGCCAGGGCTTTGTACGCCAATCCTTTTCCAGGGTTATCACCGATCCGCATCGAAATCTCCAGCGCATCAAGCAAGTTATTGACGGCCTTATCATAAGAATTGACAAGGAAATAGAAATGTCCCAAGAAGATACGGGCCATTACAGTATCCGGACCGTCATTGATCGAGGCGTAGATATTTGCCGCCTTTCTCAGATTGGAAACGATTTTTTCGGCGTTAAAATTTTTAGAGAAAGTGTATAGCAAACCCGTCCTGAAGCAGCCGTCCGCGATGCCGCGCTTGTAGCCCGCTCTTTCAAAGGCTTCCTCGTTTTCCGATATGACTTTAACCGCCTGGACGAAATTATTCTGTTTAGCATTGGCATACGCCAAAAAACCGGCGGCGACGGAGATATCTTGCAGGTTGCCTGACTCTTTGGCAATAGTTAATGCCCTTAAAGCACATGCCGCAGCATTTTCATATTCGCGTTTCGCGAAATATATCCTGGATTTGGTAGAATACTTCCTGTATCCGGACCCGGAAGATGACTTTTCGATCGCGATTCCCGGATTTGAAAGGTTTTTTAACATCGTGGTTGCTAAAATATTGAAATAGATTTTTTCCTGCAACAGGCCGATATCATCATAAATATTCGATTCGGCAGGCTGCGAGGCATTTCTCTTATTAACGTTCACTGTGGCTAAATCTATTGCCCCGCTCGCAGCTTCTTGGGGCAGTTTTACACTCTCTTTCTGTAATGAAAGGATATGGCTTATGCCAGCATTGAGGTCTGGATTCAATAAACCAAATGTGCCAAACAGGCCATATATTGTTTTAGCGGCAAAAACGATACCGCCCAAAAGGCAAACCGCCACAATAAGTTTTTTCGTCTCGTTCCGTGACAGCAGAAACGAACGGGCCCGCCATTTTACGACAGAATCGGCCTCAGCATGAGCGGGAGGCGCCGCCTCCTCCTCGAAGAACGATATGGCCGGATTTCCGTACAAGAAGTATGCGGACCAGAATAGCGACAACCTGCCGTATGCCTCGATGAGCTTTAACCTGGCCAGCCTCAAGGCTTCGCCGATGGGCGCGCCGTCGGCCGCAAGGCTATAAAACTCTTTGACAAAAAGAAGGCGCGCCTCTTTGGGGATCCCCCAAAATGTTCCGATATAATGTTTCGTCCCCGCGAGAAGGAACGCATTCGCCATGGCAAAATTATCATTCTTGCAAGCGCTCTTCAAGGGCCATTCTTCCTGTTTTCCATATTGCGTCGCATTGGAAAAGACAAAAGAAGAAGAGTAGCCTTTTGCGCCCAGGCTCCGGATTTGCTCTACGGCCAGGATGCCGTCTTTAAATATCCACCCCGTCTTATATTGATCGTAAATATCGTATTTAATATAACCTAAAAAATGGATTATATCGGATTTCTGGATATTTTCGTTTACGAATTTCAGATCGATATCCATGACCTTAAGAGATGTCCGTATCGCGCCGCGCCTGAGGAATAATTTGTTGCTGACCTCTATCCCCTCGTTATAGGTAAGGCCCAGCAATTCGGATGAAGGCGTTATCACGAGGGCGTTAAGCACCTTGCGCTCGGATCGATGAGAGACCTCAAAATTACCCTGCCTTGGCCCTGTTATCCTGCCCATAGCATATCTCAGGCACAAAAAATCTTCTCCGTCATGCAGAAGCTCCCACGGAATATGCATCAGCTGCTCATCGATCGATAAGACGAGATAATTTATTTCCTTATCCTTTAATCGGTTTTTCGTTTCGGCATCGAATATGATACCGAATAGCGATTTCCCTGCCCTTTGGACATCGGTCAGTAATTTTGGTGACGAAGGATCCGCCTGGGCCATTCGGGAAAGAGCGGTATTGATATCTTCACAAAGCATCTCTATCTCTTTAGCGGATACAACGGCCCTGCCGGACCAGGAAGGGCCGCCTGCTTCTTTGTCGTTGTGAAAAGCGACCACTTCGATCTCTTCGCCGACCTTCAATATCCGCATGATCAAAATGAACCTATTTGTGTAGGCCAGTTCACTCATGATGTGCCTTCTTTTCGACTACGCACGGGACGTTCTGCGGCCCGAGAAGCGCCGCCATGTTCGCTGCTTCATAAGGATCAAAATCAATATCGTGCCGGTATTGCCTGAGCACGAGCCTCCCTGATTCGCCATATACCCGCCGTTCCAGCGGGGTGCCGGTCTCGTCATACGATATCTGCGATTCAAGATGCGAACCGTCATACCACCATCTCATGGCAGCCCACCCGTCTATGCCCGTCTTGAGCGAACCTTTTTCGTCGTAGAATGCCTCTTCTGTTTTATTGCCGGCCAGATCGAATTTTTCCACTTTCTCTACTGTGCCGTCGTTCCTGCAATAAGCCTTTGCCTTGAGAACGCCGTTTGTATCAAAGAGCGTGCAGGACTTGAGTGTGCCGTTATCCCAGTGCTCGTATTGCCTAAGGCTCTTGACCTCGCCTTCACCGGTGCAATTAGCGGCAAAAGATATGCATAGTAAAAAAATAATCACAAAACTTTTCATTCTCAATTCCTGCTTTTGTTTATTTTTTAGCTGCTTCATCTTTTTTTATCGGAACGATACCGGCAAGATCTCCTATCACATTCACCAGTTGCCCGTCAGCCGGCACTATTATCTTCACGTTATTCGCGAGCGCCTTCTCCACAGTCTCGAGCCGCCTCAACAACTGGGCGTTTCCGACGAAATATCTTTCCGCCGCCTCGTTGACAAGTTTGATCGCCTCCGCCTCACCCTGCGCCTGCAAAATCCTGCCCTGTCTTAAGCCCTCGGACCTCTTTATCTGCGCGCGCCTCTCTCCGTCCGCTACCGTTTCGGCAGCTGTCGCGAAATCCACCGCCGCGACTTTCTCGTTCTCCGCCTTAACGACCTTATTCATCGTCTCCTGCACGTCCTTCGGCGGGTCTATCTCTTTTAACTCGGTCCTAACTATCTCAAGCCCCCAGCTCGCGGTCTCGGTCATCAGCGTCTTGTGGAGCTCTTCATTTATCTTCCCTCTTTCGCTATTTGCGGATTTCAGGGTAAGGGTGCCGATGATGTTCCTGAGCGTCGTCCGCGCCAGGTTCACTATCTGATACAGGTAATTATTCACGCTATATTGAGAACGCTTTACATCCTCCTCGTCGGCCTTTACCTTGAAATAGACCTGCGCGTCAACCTTGGCGTTCAGGTTATCGTTCGTTATTATCTCTTGAGGCTCGGCGTCAACCATCTGTTCGGTGATATTCACCTGGTACATCTTCTCCATGAGCGGGATCATCCAGTGGAATCCGGGTTCGGCGAACCTGTTATATTTTCCGAACCTTTCTATCAGCCCGCGATGAGTCGGACGGACGATCCTGATGCCTAATAAAAATATGAGAATGGCCCCCAGGACCGCAAAGAACAAGATGTAATCTACCATGCCTCCTCCTTCTAGTTTATGATGCCTTTGTATGAAAAAATATATTTTCCTTTAATATCTTTCCTGTCAACCGGACCATGCTGTCTGCTGTCGAAACTCCTGTCCGGATTATCGCCGATCAGGTAATAAGCGTTTTCTGGGATTTTAACGGGCTTACCGCCCATACCGAGCGCTCCGCCGTTCGAATATAGAATACCTTTCGGTAAGTTCGGCATCTCCACCGGGGCGCCGTTGACATAAACCTTCCCGGACCGTATCTCTATAGCCTCTCCCGGTAAACCGACGACCCTTTTACACATAAGCCGCCTCTTGCCATCATGCAGCAGTTCGTATACTACTATCTCTCCGCGCTGCGGATCCTTTGCCTCGTACGCCCTCAAGTCCGCCACGATCCGGTCTTTCGATTTAATCGCCGGGTACATCGAAGCCGTCGGGACTTTGAATGAGCGGTAACGCATCTCGTAATTAATGAACATAGAACCGGCGAATATGAAGGCTGCGGCTCCGGCAACCATCCCGCATGCGGCAAACGGCGTCCCCTTCAACGATCCGCCGGATCTTTTTATTCTGTATAACGCGGCCAGCCCCGTCATCATCGCTATGGGAATAAGTATAAATATCAAAAAACTCGATATCCCAAGTATGAGGCCGAATACCGCTAATTTACTTAACCTTGCCGGGCTTTTCATAATAACACAAAAAATGCGCTAAAAAAACAGCCTCTCGAAACTGAGGCTGCGCAGGATCGGTCTTTTATATCCACTTATTTTCAACGCACTTTGACGAGCCTGTCAATATCGGAGGGCGCTATATCGATAAATTCTATGCCTGCCTTCTGGTCCAAGAATGCCTGGCGCCTTAGCATGCTGGTCCACTTTACTCTGCCGGTCGCTGAGATGCGGCCCTTTCCGTCGCTGTGATTTATATCCATCTTTATGATATCGCCGTTTCTGACAATGCTGGAGAGGGCCGGCATACAAAGTCCACCCCTTGAAACATCGTTCGCTATTGTATGGCTGAATTGCGTATCGTTATTCGCGGGATAGTACTTTACCTGAAAAGCGGTATCGAATCGCGGGCATTTTCTTCTATCTTCCATAATTTCAGTATATCATCAGATCCGCCGGATGTCAAGAATAGGGTCGTTTTAGTCTTTTACAGACGTGTATTCCACCGTAACCGCGAATACCTTTGTCGGCACACGGCTTTCATCACCGCGCCGGCAATACTGAACTGTTACGTAGTCGCCTATGTTGATATCGGATAATTTTATGTCGGCTGACCTTCCGGCAAAGTCAGATTTCTGCAGCTTAGTATCTGACGAGATCGGGAAAGCGATCTGGTTTACACCGCTTACCGTAAGGGTGGAATTAGATGTATCCACATTTACAACCTTCCCGTCAAAAGTCCTCAGGTCTTCATCGGCACATTGCTCCTCGGCATGGCACGGGATCACTGCCGCCGCGCCGACGATCGACATGATAATCATGAGCTTGAATATCCCTACCCTGCTTCGCAATAATTTCATGTACCCTCCTTAATGGCTCCCTGCGCATATTCAACCCTGTCCCTGCCGTTATTCTTNNCGCCCGATACAGAGCATCGTCAGCGGCCTTTATCAGGTCTGCTATGGAGTTTTGACGGGATGGAAGTATCGTAGCTACGCCGAGGCTCAAGGTCACCACACCGCCGCCCAGCGGCGAAAGCGGCATCCCCATATCCTTGATCTCCTGCCGTATCTTTTCTGCGACGATCAGCGCGCCGGCGAGCGGCGTATCCGATAAGATAACGGCAAACTCTTCGCCGCCGTAACGCGCGGCAAGGTCTCCCGCGCGCGTGGCGCATTGCTGTAATTTCTTCGCTACTTTCACGAGACACTCATCGCCTGCGGGATGGCCGAAATTATCGTTATACGCCTTGAAATAATCTATGTCCGTGATAATAAATGAGAGCGACCTGCCTCTCCGTTCCAACTCCTGGAATTCGGATGAAAGCCGCAGCTCGAGCAGGCGGCGATTAGCGACGCCCGTGAGATCGTCGAAGAGGGAGAGTTTCTGCAGGCCCTTATGCGTCCTCTTCATCGCCATCGCGCTCAGGTACTCGCTGCGCAAGCCTACCTCCAGTGTATAGGCGACGAACATGCCGATGACGTTCGAGATCACATTGAATAGCACGTTATTGACAAGCACGGGAACCGGTGTCTTTCCCACAGAAACAGCTATTATAAGGTAGAAGATCACGATCGACCAGCCGCAGACCGAAGCATGCCACAGCCTGAGGCGCATAAAAGTATAGCCGTAGATGATGGTAAGCACCAATCCTTCGTGGTATATCTGGCTGCCCAGGCCGGGATCGAGAGACATCATGATAGCAACGCAAAAACCGGCCGCAGTTACGGTTATGCTGGTGAGGATTTGAGCTATGGCGTCTTTCTTGATTACATATGTCATGAGGAAAGAGCCGAAAAGCATGGGAAGGACTATGAAGAAGCGCAGCCCCTGTACCTGTTTTACAATGTTGGGCACGATATAAGGATCGATGAAAGTTATGCTGCCGTAAAGAAAGATACCCGCGATGAGGGCAAATCTGGTCTGGCCTATGGTCCTCCTATAGTAATAATGGAGAAACGCATTTTCGCTGTCGCCCGGGAATTTAAGAAACGTCAGTCCTGACCTTATATTGCCGATGAGTGTCTTTAATAATATATTCATTTGTTTTTCTTCACGACCTTAAAGCTCCACGTATCGTAAAGGCTCCATATCATGCTCCTCCCGTCCCGCTGCTGGATGCGCCAGGTATATGTCCCGCCGTCCTCGAATTTGCCGGCCGGTACATCGATGGAAAACGTCCGGCCGCCGGGTGCTTCCGCGGCGACGACCTGCGAAGTAAAACCCTTGTAGATGCGGAACCTAAAACCCTCTCTTCCGCCGACCGGCATCGGTACCTCATTCCAGCGGAAGGTAAGCGCATCTTTGCCGGTAAGGTCCACGACCGACTGGTCATGAGGCTCGGCATATGCGACGCGCGGGACCGAAAACCGGTCGTCCCCGGCATATCCATTAACTGCAGTCAACGCGAATATCATCACAGCTATAGTCATTACTGCGTTTCCCGCCCTCTTATTCATAGTCTTCACCTCAATCTTTCCGGGTCCGTATTAAAGCTTGTCGATAAAATCAAAATCCGCCGCCATGCGCGAATCGGGATTGGCCCGGATAAATTCGATATTATATCTGGCTTTTTTCGCCAGATAAGAATCCGGATATGCCTCAATAACTTTATTGAATAACTGATACGCCCGCGAATTGCTATGGCTGTAGACGTAATAGTAAACGCCCAGATTATAGGTAGCGGTTTCATCGTCAGGAGACATCTTCAGTATCTCCTGGTTCACGGCATAAAATTCTTCAGCCATCTTTAGATCGAAATATACCTCGCCTATTTCGTCAAGAGCATCCAGACAAAATAACTGATCCTCTTTATTTAGCCCTGGGAAGCGATCCATCTTGGCGCGGAAGATCGCAAATTCCGACACGGCATCGGCAGTCTTCATCTCCCTGTAATAATTCTTACCCAAAAAGAAATGGGCGGGCGGATAATCCGGGTCTATCTTCAAGGCTTTGTTCAGGGCTTGAGCCGCCTTCTTCTTGTCGCCCGTCTCCTGATAAAGCCTGCCGAGCATCGAAAGCGCCGTCACATCTTTATCGTTTAAAGAAAGGTAGATGCCGATAATGGATTCGGCTTTATCATATTCTTTTGCTGCCATCCTGCTCTCAACGTCTTTATAAAATAGCGGCGCGGCAAACAAGAAGGCTGTCTGCGCGCATGCGATGACCGAAACGGCAATTATTATCCTGAAGCCCTTATGCAATCTTATGCCTTTTTCCCAGAAGTGATCGAGACATGCTTATAGCCCGTTCAACCAGCTCTTTAGCTTCTACCCTCAATTCGCTGCTCGCTTTCACATACTCTACATTATTATTCATGTCTTCGGCGGCCCAGCCGCGGCTATGCCCCATAAAAGGCTCCCGAGGAAAGAAAAACCCGAGTTGGCTGAAGAACGTCATCATCTGCCCCGCTACTGCCTGGACGTTATCCTGCCCGCCGGTTACAATAAACGCCGCGACCTTGTCCTTGATCAATCTTTTGTTATAGACCATTATCTGATTCTCGATACAATTTAACCGCTCGGCCATCTTGTAGTATAGAGAGCTGGCGCTCCCCCATCTAATGGGAGTGGCTATCAGGATGACATCCGCCCAGAATACAAGCGCCTCATAGACTTCGCTCAATGTATCTTTTTCATCGAATTGTGAGAAGGTGCACGGCCACGTGCAGGCCTTTTCATCTATCGAATAGAACCCACCGCAATGGTTGAAACGCAAATCCCGCAGTTTGATCAGTTTCGTCTCTGCCTTTAATTTTGACCGGGCATGATTTAGCGCGGTCTCGAGCAGGTGTTCTGACGTCGAATACCGCTTTAGGACTTTATTCATAGGCGTTGTCGATATGCCTGCTATCCTGATCGGGCCCGGCCGGCGCATAACTTTTCTGGCCAGGGGGTGCGGAGGATGAGGAAAATATGCACGGCGGTTCTGCGGCCGCAAATTGACGAATAAGTGAGCGCCCTTCGTTTTTACCGAGTGCCGGGGGAGACATGCCGCGTAGTTCGGCGGTTTGGCATGCCCTGTTTTTCTATGATACTGCCAGCCATGCCAGGGGCAGACTATGTAGTCACCCTCCATATGGCCCTTGCCCAACGGGCCTTTTGCGTGATTGCACTCGCCTGAGGTAGCGCTGAATTCTCCGTTTTTGTAAACAAGTGCGATAAGGACATCCCCGGCAATTATGTGCTGAAGCTTGTGCTTTTTTAATTTTTTTATCGGCCCGAGATCGAACCAGCGTTCATTTTTCATTGCTACCTCCGGAAGGCTGTTTCTGATTCATTCTTTCCCGGTCAGCCCGCAATTTATCTCTATCCGCTGCGGTGTCAGGCCTGCCGAACGGATCTCCATCATACTCAAGCGAGTCCTTATCGATGCCCTTTGCGTCTTTGTCGACGACCCGCTCTTCTCCTGAAGTCACCTTGTCTATCTTGGAGGTTACCGAAGATATTGCTTCCGATAGGAAACTGCCTTTCGAAAACATGCCTTCATCGCGTTTATCTTCCTCTCCCATGCATATAGCCGAAGACGCCAGCACTCCCATCGCCGCAATCAATACCACGATCCATCGTTTCATATTTGCCTATCCAGAAATTTTCCAATCACCACAATACCACGCCGTTCTTCGGTTTGAATACGGTAAAAAGAGCCACCGACTCCTCTATCCGCGATCTTGGGACCATGACAGACGCAGGGAATTCTTTCTTACTTACGCTAAGGCTATCGATGCAAACCTCGATACCCGCTTCTTCAAGTATGGATTTCGCCCGCTCCGCGTCTTTCTCATCGCTGAGGATCATAATAGGAACGAGTTCCTCGCCGGCGGCTTCTGCCGGCGCCTCTTCGCGCGTCTCTATCTTCCGGATATTTTCGGTCTCGGCCTCTAATGCCGCATTTACTTTATCTTCGATACCACGCCGTTTTGCTTCCTCCAGCAATAAATTATAGACACCTTCCTCGTAATCAGCCTCTCCCTCGAGGATCAGTTCCATCAACTTCTCTTCAGGGACAGCTGCATACGCCTTTTCCAGCCTCGCCCTTTCCTGCGAATCCATCATCGGTATCTTCCTTTTTCCCGTCCCTAAAATTACATCTAATCGGCATATCCGCAATCGGCAGACGGCGGCGCATATACCAGGACGTCCCTTATGGGAACGCAGGTAAATTTTAGGCCCGATACCGTATAACGCTCGCCCAGACGATCGTTATATGAGTCGCAGTAATATTTGCCGGCCCCATCGAGTTTAAGGCTCATACACGGATCAGTATCAGCGCCGCAGCATGTCCCGCATCTTGTGCATTGCGCTTCGTATTCGGCCAAACGCCTCGCCTGATGCTCTATATATTCTTCTTTCATACTCATAATATTTGTAATAAATAAG
>PLLI01000098.1:6827-9200 GCA_003140915.1 Candidatus Omnitrophota bacterium | reverse complement strand
CCCTAATGTCGGCAAATCTTCGTACCTGAACGCGATCCTCAATGCAGAGCGCGCCATCGTCCATCCCGTTGCTGGCACGACGCGCGACGCCCTCGATACCGATTTTGAGTATAAAGACAGGACGCACCGGCTAATAGATACTGCCGGTATGAGGCACAATACGAAACTTAAGACTTCGGCGGATTTTTACGGTGCTCTCCGGTCGAAAGAAGCGATAAAACGCTCCAACGTCGCGATGGTTTTGATCGACGGCTTGGACGGCCTGAGAGAGGACGACGAGCGCATTATAAATTTTTGCGTCGAAGAGGGCAAGGCTGTTATAATAGTGGTGAATAAATGGGACCTCGTGAAAGGTGTCGATACGGTGAAATATAAAGAGATGCTCGTAAATAAGATGAACGTAATCAGGAATTTCCCAGTAATGTTCACATCATGCAAGACCAAAAAGAACATCATTCCCTCGCTTGATCTGATATGGCCGCTCTACGAAAAAGTCAAAAAGAACTTTGCTTCGGTCGAGCTCGAAGATATCCTCGGGCAATTGAACAATTCTCCGGAAATAAGAAATAGGCGGCTGAAGTTCGAATACTTAAAACAATGCTGCGCGAATACGCCCGCGTTTATCTTGGGTATGAAAAATATAAAATTCACGAACGAAAATTTAAGACGCTATGTAGAGAATTTTTTAAGGAAGAAAGATGATTTCGAGGGCGTGCCGATAAAAATAACTTTTAAAAAAGGAGGACGGATATGAGATACCAATTCGTGGAACTATTTGGCAGGTGCTCGTGCAGCGGATTGAACATTTGCAGTTTTTGCGGCAGGCTTACACTGGCGGTCTTAGGAATACTGTTCGGTGCGCTCATCGCATTGAATCCCAAAAAGACCATAGAGATACAGACGGCTATTTACAGGCCGTTCAACTGGAAATTAGAGCCGATATCGATGAAGAAGGAATTAAGGAACATGCGCATCATGGGACTGGCGCTTATTCTTTGTGGGGCAGCTTCAATCGTTTTATTATTGGTGATAAAATAGAGCCGGTCGGATGAAAAAGGGAGGCAAAATATGAAATATTGCGTTTTATTAGGCAGGGCATTATACTCATGGATCTTCATAAGTTCTGTAATGGGCCATTTTTCCCCGCACACGATAGAATACGTCGCAGGCAAAGGAGTGCCGATGGCTGCGGTGCTCGTTCCGTTAGCCGGGGCGATGGCGCTTGTGGGAGGCTTAAGCATTCTCATAGGATACCGAGCCAGGTGGGGGGCATGGTTACTGGTCTTATTTTTAGTGCCCGTTACTCTTGTCATGCACAAATTCTGGGGGATCGAGGAGCCCATGACAGCGCAGATGCAAAAGATCATGTTCATGAAGAATCTTTCCATGTTGGGGGGAGCCCTTTTGATAGCGTATTTCGGCTCGGGGCCGCTTAGCGTGGATAATGAAAAATAATTATATTCAATTTGACCTTAGGGGCCAAAAGTAGTATCATATATTCCTAACAAAAGGGAGGGGTTATGGCAGATAAATGCGGAAGCGATGATGTGGCGAATTGCATTAAACAAAAAGCGTATGAATTATGGAAAAAAGAAGGATGCAAACCGGGCCACGATCTTGATTATTGGCTGAAAGCCGAAAAGCTCGTAAAGAGCAAAAAGACAAAAAACTGGTAAAGAGCAAAAAGGCAAAATAGCAGCGCGCAGAACCCGGCAAAATGTCCGCGCAAGTCTCTGACAGGTTATTGTTAATCCTTTCGATAATCCTCGTATTGCCTCTGATAATCCTGGCTTTCCTTACGGTAGCCATTGGCTTTCCTTTACATTTGGTAAAGAAATCTATCTTTTCCAAGATGGGAATCGCGAATGCCAAAGACTAAAATAATATGCACTCTGGGGCCCTCATCAAGTTCAGAAAACGTCTTGAGAAAAATGATGCTCGCGGGGATGGATGTGGCGAGGCTCAATTTTTCTCACGGAGATTTCACCGGCCACCTGGCTATGATCCGCCTGATCAGAGATCTGAATAAAAAATACCGCCGGCACATGAAAATATTGGGAGACCTGGAAGGATACCGTATAAGGATCGGGAGGCTTAAAGCAGGCAAGCCCATCGAGGTAAAGAAGAGGCAGGTTATCTACCTCACCCAGAAAAATATATTAGGAAGAGATTCTATCGTCCCATTTGATTACAGGGGCCCTCTTGAGCGGATCAAAAAAGGCCGGCATGTCTATATCGACGACGGCAACATCGACCTTGTCGTTGAGGGACGTGAAAAGGACCGGCTCGTAACCAGGGCGGCCGTTTCCGGGCTGATAAAGGAGCGTAAAGGGATAAACATGCCCGGCCTCCGGATCGATTTCAAAGGGTTGA
>PLLI01000098.1:0-6822 GCA_003140915.1 Candidatus Omnitrophota bacterium | reverse complement strand
AACAGATGCCGGATCATTGCGAAGATCGAGAACCGGGAAGGCATCAGGAATATAGGCCGCATCATTGCCGTTTGCGACGGGATCATGGTTGCCAGGGGAGATATGGGCATATCGATCCCGATATACGAAGTCCCTATCGTCCAAAAAAATATAATCAAAAATTGCAACCAGTCCGGAAAGTTTGTCATCACTGCGACGCAGATGCTGGAGAGCATGACCGAGAACCGCATACCTACCCGCGCGGAAGTCTCCGACGTGGCAAACGCTATATTGGACGGATCGGACTACGTGATGCTTTCCGCTGAGACGGCTGTCGGCCTCTATCCGGCAGGATGCGTGGAGATGATGAACGAAATAATTAAATTTACGGAAACTGCGAGAAAGAAGATTGCCAAAGCCCGATAAATAGATTATAATTACATCCAAAAGGGGGATCCTTTGGGTTTTGGCAAGGCCTGGAAATATATATTATCGGATAAAATATTTCTTATTATAATAGCCGTTTTTATCATTACGATGGCTATAGTTACGTGCATCAGGGAAGGCAAGGATTTAAAGGTAGGATTATTCGGCGTTGAGCAGATGCTCCAGAGGCAGTCGCCGTATTACAATCCTACCGATGCCAACCGCCCCATATTCCGCTACGCACCGGGATTTACGCTCCTGCAGGCCCCGTTCCTTCTGACGAGCAAGCTCGTCGGGCCGTTCGAATTCGAACATATACTGCCTTCCGTATTCTCCTGGTACCTGGCCGAAATAATTGCGCTCGCGCTCAGTATCATGCTCATAGTAAAGCTTATTCCTGCGCCTTCGAGGGAAACGGCTATGCGCAACCTGAAGATAAGTTTTCTCCTCGCCATGCCTTTGATAGCGTACGAGCTTTCCAACAGCCAGAATAAATTGCCGGCGCTTGCTTTTCTCCTGCTGTCGATCTACATGTTCGAGAAAAATAGATATTTTCTATCCGCGATATTTTTGAGCCTTGCCCTGACCATTTACGTTCCGTTAGCATTTTTCGTGTTCTACTTTATCTTCAGGTCGCGGGGCAAGTATATGGCCAGCCTTATTCCGGCTGGTCTCCTCATTTTTATAATCGTCCCGTCATTGATCTGGAGCGTCGAATATAATAATTTCCTTCTCAAGGAGTGGTATGTCCGGTGCCTCAAACCGTTCTTCATGACGACATCTTACGCTACCTACATGGAGTTAAGACCGTCCAGCCAGTCCCTGCCGAGCGCCATTGCGAGGATCTTTGTTTCGGGGGAATCGGAGCCGTATAAATATTTTATTTCGCCTACAGCACTCCATATCTTAATAAGGTCCTGCACAACCACAATACTCTTGATATCGCTCCTTACCGTCTGGAAACGTGTGAAACCGAAACTAGCGGGCCTTTCATACTCCGTATTCCTGCCGCTCGCGCTCATCGCACCTTCTTACTGCATTTGGTACACGTGGGCATACCTGTTCGTCTTATATTTTGCGGCGTTTAACTATCTCAGCTATCCGGACATCGAGCGGGGAGAGAAGAGATTTTTAGGCGCGGCGTTGGCTGTCCTTGTGCTATCGAGTTATTCGATAGCGATCGGCCCTTTAAATAAGATCTCCGTCATGTTCTGGGGAACCCTGTTCTATTGGGGTTCGGTCACCGCGGTGATGCTCAAAAACGCGAGGGCTCACGCATGATGAAAGAGGACCTTTCGATAGTAACGATCGCCCATAATGAAGAAAAGGTCATAGGCAAAACGATCGACGGCCTCCTTTCGAATTACCGCGATAAGATCCTCGAACTCATAATCGTCAACGATGTCTCCAGCGACAGGACGGCCGAGATCGTAGAATCGAAAATGAAAACGGAGCCGAAGATAAAATTGATCAGCCGCCAGCCTCCTTGCGGGGTCGGCAGAGCCATAAAGGCCGGCTTTAAGTCGGTAAGCCCCAAGGCTTCCTACATCCTGACTATGGACAGCGATTTCGTGGAGCATATAGAGGATGTGGGAAAGCTGATAGCCAGGATGGAACAAGGCGATTGCGACGGTGCGATCGGTTCGCGTTTCATATCTGGGAGCCGCATAGAAGGGTATCCGCTTACCAAAAAGATCATGAATCGCCTCTTTCACTACGTTGTCTGGTTTTTGTTCGGCATAAAGCAGAAAGACCTTTCTAACAATTTCAAGATCTACAAGCGCGAGGTGATAGAAAAGATGCCGTGGCGGAGCGATGATTTTGCCATAAACGCCGAAACCGGCATATTGCCTGTCCTCTCCGGCTATAAAGTGTGCGAAGTGCCCGCCTCATGGATCGGCAGAAGCGGAGAACAGGGCAAGTCAAAATTCAAATTGTTCAAAGTGGGATGGGGATACATTAAAGTTATCCCATATGCGTTAAGCTTTGCCGGAAAAAATAGAAGATGACGGAGAAATCCAAAAGACATATCCTCACAATATCTCTGGCCTTTCTTTTTCTGTCTCTATTTACACCGCCTGCCATATTCTGTGATGAAATTATAATAAATTCCGCAAGAGAGCTTTCTCTCAAGGATTCCATAAATATTGCTTTCCTGAATAATAAAGCCATCCAGGAACAGGAAGAGGAACTGGACGTTGCCAAGGCCGGCATACTCGGAGCCAAGTCGGCGTTCTGGCCGAAGTTTTCCGCGAATTACGGCTATACTTATAACGGTTTTGTCTTCAATCTCGGGCAGGCAAATCAGGCCTCCAAGAAAGACGTCGGCATCTTTACCGGCTATACCAACGACAACATGCTTACCCTCATGGCGAACGAAACCGTATATAACGGCGGAGCGGATATCTCTGCGTTAAAAGAGTCGCGTCTCGGATTGAAGGTCCAGGAAGAGACCCTCAGGGCCCGCAAGCTCGACGTCGCGTTTGAAACGAAGAGGCTATACTACGGCCTCCTCCTGGCCTACGAAACGGAGAGGATAACGGAAGCCCTGCTTAATGAGGCGCGGGTCCATTACGATGACGTGAAGAATAAATTCGACCAGGGGAACTCTTCGAGGTTCGACGTTCTCCAGTCGAGCGTCCAGGTTTCCAAGATCGTCCCGGAGGTCGTGAAGNNAATGCGATCCAGCTGATAACGGCGGAATTTAAAAAACTGCTGAGTTTAAATATGGAAGACGATATCAAGTTGACCGGACACCTGGCGTATTCTGCCGCTGAGATAAAAGAGGGGGATTTTTTGAAGCAGGCGTATAAAGACAATCCGGAGATGAAGATGAAAGTGCTCGGCATCGATATAAGCAAGTGGGAGATAGAATACGCGAAGTCCGGATATTATCCTCAGGTGAACGCGAACCTGGGATACGATTACCGTTCCAATAATCTCGAAACGATATTGGATTACAGGCACTCTAACTGGTCCGCGGGCGTCAGCGTCGGGCTTTCCATATTCGACGGCATGTCGACCAAGTCGAAGGTCGACGCCGCCAAGGCCAAATATTCCCAGTCGCGCCTGGAGAAGGAAGACTTCAGCGACCAGCTAGTCGTCGACGTGAAGGCTGCGTGCCTTGATATGAGAGAGTCGGACGAGATCGTCAAGTCCCAGAGAGACGCTATCGTAGAGGCGAAAGAAGCCCTCGCGATCGCCGAGATAGGTTACGACAACGGCGTTACCAAGAACCTCGATGTCCTGGACGCGCAGGTCTCGCTAAGCCAGGTCGAGAAGAATCTTTCGGAAGGGATCTACGACTATCTGATAGCGCGGGCCCAGCTTGACAGGGTGATGGGCAGGGAATTATACGCCGAGGGGATGTGATAATACCATTTTCCCGTCCGGGTCGGGAACAGGTTCGAGTAATTCCCGACCCGGACGGGAAAACAGAGGAGAAGTTATATGACCGATGAAAAGGGAAAGAAGAAAAAAAATAAGCTGATCATTCCCGCGGCGATCTTAATTATAATAGCGGCCGCGGCGGCGTTATTTATATTTCAGGAGGGAGCCCGCAATGCGAAAATGATCAAGGTCTCCGGCAACATAGAGGGCTACGACGTGCGCATATCTTTCAGGGTGGAAGGGCAGATAGTGAAGCTTCTTGTCGACGAAGGGTATCCTCTGAAGATAGGGGATCCCGTGGCCGAGCTTAATACCGACGAATTATCGAAGGTAAAAGCGGACGCCGAGGCTTCGTTAAAACTTGCGGAATTCCAGTTTAAACTGGATGACCTCGATTACATAAGGGCTGAAAACATGTTTACCGCAGGCGCTATCTCGGCCCAGCAGAGGGACGCCGCCAAGACCAAGCGCGATACCGACAAGTCAAAGGTTGAGCAGTTGCAGGCTCAGCTGGAGCTTGCGGATACACGGTTGGGCTTCGCGGACCTCAGGTCGCCTTTGAACGGGTACGTCCTCGTAAGATCTGCCGAAGAGGGCGAGGTCGTCCAGGCGGGCGCGCCCGTATTTACGGCAGTGGACCTGAATAATATATGGGTCACCGCCTATATCAATGAAAAAGACCTGGGTCGCGTCAAGCTGAATCAGGAGACCGAAGTAAAGACCGATAGTTATCCCAATAAAAAATATAAAGGATGGGTCTCTTTCATATCGTCACAAACGGAATTCACTCCCAAATACATCCAGACCACCGAAGAGAGGGTCAAATACGTATACAGGATCAAGGTCAGGGTGGACAATTCGAGTCTCGACCTAAAACCGGGCATGCCTGCCGACGCCTATATCAAGGTTGACTAGATGACCAGCATAAAAGCTGTCAGCCTCACCAGGAAATTCGATAATATCACTGCGGTAGACGATCTCTCGTTCGAGGTCCCGGAGGGCGAAATATTCGGACTCGTCGGACCCGATGGGGCCGGCAAGACCACGACGATGCGTCTTCTGACCGGTATCCTCGAGCCTACGTCGGGCGAAGGCTGGGTCTACGGCAAGCATATCGTGAAAGAATCCGAGAGCCTGAAGGATAACATCGGGTACATGTCGCAGCGTTTCGGCCTTTACGAGGACCTGACGGTAATGGAGAACGTGAATTTTTACGCCGACATTTACTGCGTATCCGGCAACGAAAGATCGGATAGGATCGAGAAACTCTTGGGATTCAGCGGGCTTACGCCTTTCAAAGGCAGGCTTGCGGGTAAGCTATCCGGAGGAATGAAACAGAAGCTGGGCCTGGCATGCGCGCTCATCCATACGCCGAAGGTCCTTTTCCTGGACGAGCCGACGAACGGGGTCGACCCTGTTTCCCGAAGAGATTTTTGGGGAATATTGTATGAGCTTTTAAAAGAGAAGGTCGCGATATTATTCTCCACCTCTTACCTGGATGAGGCGGAACGCTGTAAAAGGGTCGGCCTGATCCATAAAGGAAAACTCCTGAAGTGCGAAAGCCCCGACGCTATCAAAAAAGAACGCGGGGTAAATACGCTCGAACAGGCGTTCATTGAGATAATCAACGAGCGTGAAGCAAAAGAAAGAAGTTCATGAGCAATGACATTGCAGTGTCGGTGGAGAAACTCGAAAAGCGGTTCGGCGACTTTACGGCCGTAAATAAGATAAATTTCGAGGTCGCCAAAGGCGAGATATTCGGTTTTCTGGGACCGAACGGCGCGGGAAAGTCCACCACGATAAGGATGCTCTGCGGTATCCTCACGCCGACCTCCGGCGAAGGCCGTGTCGGAGGCTTCGACATAAACCACCAGCAGGAAGAGATAAAAGAGAATATCGGCTACATGTCCCAGAAATTTTCTCTCTACGACGACCTGACCGTCGAAGAGAACATAAATTTTTACGGCGGCATATACAAGCTCCCCAGATCACGCCTCGCGAAACGCAAAGAAGAGATCATTAAGCTTGCCGACATCGAGCCTTTCCGCAAGCGCCTTACAAAAACACTCTCGGGCGGGTGGAAACAGCGCCTTGCCCTCGGCTGCGCCATCATACACGAGCCGAAGATAATATTCCTCGACGAGCCGACATCCGGCGTCGATCCCATTACAAGAAATAATTTCTGGAAGATAATCAAGGAGATGGCCGCAAGCGGCATAACGGTATTTGTCACGACGCACTACATGGACGAGGCCGAGTACTGCNNTACATGGACGAGGCCGAGAACTGTTCCCGCATGACGCTCATATATAAAGGGAACATCATCGCGATGGGCACACCGAAAGAGATGAAGACGAAGTTCATGGCGAACGACATAGTGCAGATATCGGTCCCGGAGCCAGAGGTGTGGATGGAGAGGCTGAAGACAGAACCTTTGGTTAAGGAGGCCGCGCTATTCGGCAGTTTCATCCACGTCGTAGTCCAGGATGCCAAAGAGGCGGTACCTGTTTTAAAAGGATTGATCGAAAAAGATAAGGTCGAAGGATTCACCGTGAATAGGATCGAGCCGTCCCTGGAAGACGTCTTCGTATCCCTGATCGAAGAGTACGACGCCGGGAATAATAAAAATGAACATCAGAAGAGTTAAGGCCGTATTCAATAAAGAGTTCATCCAGATATGGCGCGACCCGCGCTCGCTTGCGCTGGCGCTCGTCATACCGGTCATCCTTATAATCCTTTTCGGTTACGGATTAAGCCTCGACATCCAGAATATTCCTTTGGCTATCTGGGACCGTGACAACACCATCCTCTCTGCGGATTTCCTGCTCAACTTTAAAAATTCCAACTATTTCAAGATAATAGGATATTACGATAATTACGACGCCATACAACACCTCATCGATAAAGGCGATGCCATGATGGGGATGGTGATCGAAAAGGATTTTTCGAAGCACCTTCGATCAAGCCAGGCGGCCGAGGTCCAGCTTTTGCTCGACGGAAGCGATTCAAATACCGCGCAGATCGCGC
>PLLI01000014.1 GCA_003140915.1 Candidatus Omnitrophota bacterium | reverse complement strand
AAGTTACACACTTAATGCTACTTGTTCTCTAATCCTGCCTTTTCGCCTCGGCATAAACCTGCTTTGTCTATAAATTAGCTTTGATTTAAATATATCGCTACCCACAGGCGATTCTTCATCCTTGAATAAAATTTTCCCTTCCTCGTCGAATGTCTTCAAAAATTCAGCATATTTCTTCCGTCGATTGGTCAAATCGTTACCAAAAGATTCAAATGCTGGATTTTCTGTCGTTAAGCTGCCGGGCTTGCCACATACATAGAAACCAGCGCTTGAGTATACATACTCTTCTGCCAAATCGACCATCTTTGCTTCAACAGGGTTTCTTTCGATGTATCTGCCGCATCTTAATAGGTACGCTTCCTTCTCGACCGGCTGTGACTTAAACCTGCCCTGCCATATGTGCCCGCCCACGTTATAGTTCTTTTGATAATAATGCACGTATGACCTCGCAATTCCTGCCATCATCTTAGACAATTTCTCTGGATATTCTATTTCAAGCAAGAGATGATAGTGGTTTGGCATAACGACCCAATGGTATAACAGAGCTTCGAATTTATCGCTGTAATCTGATAGCAGCCTGATGAAATATTTGTAATCTTCCGGATAATGGAATATCTCATCGCGCCTGTTACCGCGGTTTATAACATGATAAATAAGCGATCCTTGAAGCTGGTGTTTTCGTGCTGTTCCCGGCATACCGCCCTCAATAAAATCTATTTGCATTACTTTTATAATTTACTAAATACCAAATAGTTGCGTAAAGTGTCTAGTATCTCTCATTAAAAATGACTTATTATAAATCTTTAAGGGACCCACTATATACTTCGCCGGTTTTTTCGTTAATCAATACACCCCAATAAATATCGTTCTTAAAATTATTTTTTGGTTTAAATTCGATTCCCCATGTTTTATTTTTTTCATCATAGTTAACGATGGGCATAGTCACCTCATAACTATTTCTATTGTTACTTTTTAACAGTTCATTCTGAGCAATGATTATCGCCTGTTCTTTGGTTAATCCATCTTTTATATTAATTTCTTTAGATTTTTCACTAATCTGTTTTTCAAAATTCTCATTTCCCATTGTTACTCCTTTCGAGAAAAATATTATAGTAAAACACAAAGCCAATAATACAAAAATGATGGGCATTTTCTTCATATATCATCCTATTATTTTACGGTTGATCAGGAAATCCTGGAGCCCATCCTAAATCACCAGAAACATCGCCACCAGCTCCATAGATAACGCTGTTTACTGCATAATTGCTATTATGATTCGTGGCAATATATGGTTGTCCGTTCCAGAAATGCCCATATATTGCCGTGGCTTCTTTTAAGCCAGACGCACTGACTTCAACGGTAACACTACTTGTAGCACCTGATGAAATAGCACTTGCTGTTGCTCTGTAAGTTCCCCAATTTGATAAGTCACTAACAGTGTCGGATGTAGCGATTTTTCCGTTAGAAGGTCCCATTTCCCATGGTGGGTTAGATTCTTCTATGAAACTGTGTTTAGGGCCAAACGATCCAGAGGTTAAATATCTCGAACTAACCGGTACTTTTATTTTATCTGGCCTTACTAAAGAATCCGTACGTAATGCTCTAATTTGTTGTTCATATGCACTAGCAATATTCTCTCTATTTGTTGCTGATTTCACCCATCCTGATGTAATAGCCGCCCCTGCCCCGACACCTGATGTGGTAATAGAGTAAGCGGCTATTTTAGCTGTTGCGTCTCCTACTGCGTTAATCGACCACCTCATCGCATCGTTTATGCCAGTCTGAACATAACTTGCCCCTGCTCCCCCAGGCGGGCCTAATATACCACCCGTAATACCGCCTGCCACTGTGCCTGTAAGCATCCCACTACCTATATCACCCCCTGTTATAGCTGCCGTAGTAGCACCACTGATGGCTCCTGATATTTCACCTGCGAATGCCCAGAAGAATGGATTTGTGAGGGCTGCTCCGCCAGTAGCAACTGCGGCAACCAATGTTACAGCCATAATAACAACAGCTGCAATGATAGCGCCGATTCCGCCACTCAACCATTTCCAGAAACTACTCCACCAACTCAACCCAGTCGGATCAATGTAATTGATCGGATTATTTCTACAATAGCTGTAGCGATTTAAATCCTGCGGATCGAAAGGATGCTGAATAGTAGGATCGGCAGTTATAAAATGCCCAAGCTCGGGGTCGTAATAACGTGCCCCGTAATAGTAAAGAGCAGATGATTCGTCCCATATTTTACCAGTAAACCGCTTATCTGTCGAGTAGTTGCCAGTACTGCGAGATACTTCGCCGAAAGGTGTATATTCAAGAATATTTACAACGACCCCAGTCTCATCAGTAATAACGTTGGATGAACCAATATGGTCCTGATGGTAGTAATAGACGTGTTCCACCTCCGAGGAGGGATTACTTAAACTGGTCCCACCTCGGAGGTGTTCGACGGAGCAGATGCGGGTCGAGCCCATAAAGATATGCTTTGTAATTTTATCAGGTAATTGGCCTGCAGGTCCTACAGATTCATAGGAGGAACCGATATAGACTGTAATTTCGTTGTTCTCCTGGCGCAAGACTCTGCCTCCATCGCCATCATAGGTATATTTAGTTTCTACCTGCGATAATGGCACCGACCAAGTCTGGTCAATAGCAACATGAATCCAGTAAGCGTTGCCCTTTTGAAGAGTTGCCGGATTGTAGGTATATCCTGTGCCGTTATATACTGCAATAGAGTCATAGGTTATGCCTTGAAATGCCCGTGAAGGGTCAATGGTGGAATTCGTAGGCGCAGCAACAAGGTTCCAGCCTGCTTTTAATTGATTCGCCTGACTTGTCGCTGGGAATGAGCCGCTTAAAGTCAGCGTGCACGGTGCTGTTATATAAATAAGATAGCCTTTGCCGATATCGAACGTATCAAACTGGCTAAACTTAGTATCGCCTACATAATGAATCCATTTGCCCTGAGTCGAATCATACGTCGAAACCTGATCATATTTACCATTGATGGAAGACAGGATATCCTTTATTTTGTTGTTTGTGTTAGGAACAAATCCAGGAAGCGAGAAGAAGTTCCAACCCGCAGTTAGATTTAAAGAAAGATCAAATGGCACTCCGCCCTTCGCGACCATCACGTCTTTTAACCTATTCTCTACATCGTATGCAAAAGCATTGCTACCCTTCGTGAGCATATTACCGTTATAGTCGTAAGATATGGTTTTTCTCACGCCACTTGACGTGTAAGCGGTGACCGCATGCGGGCCTGCAGTAACACCATACTCCATAGTTATAGAACCCTTCATAAGAAGATTACCTATGGAATTATAAGAATAATTTATCTGCCCGTAACTATTGCCTGTAGATTCTGTCAAGCGATTCAAATTATCATATTGGAATGACTGGGTATTACTATTAACACTATCTTGAATTGAAGTAACATTTCCGATAGGATCGAAATTATAAGACAGATTTTGAATTGCTGCTTTTTGCGGATCGGAAGTCTTCAGTTGATTTAGCCGGAAATTACAAGGATCATACGTATAATCTGTGGATGTGCCATTGCCATACGCTATATGTTCTATCTGGCCGTTCGCATTGTAATTGACTGAGGAGACATAAGCAGTACCCTGGTCGCCTGTAACCGTAGAAATCCCGCCCTGTTTGTTATAGGTATAGGTAACGACGGAATTATCAGGATATTTTACAGTAACTAGCCTGTCGAGTGAATCATAAGTGCGTTCTATTGTATAAGAGGAAGTGATTATGGTTTTCGTAGTTTTGATTTCACGGCCGAGAATATCGTAAAAGAACTCCGTTGAGCCGCTTGAATCTGTAACACGAGATAGACGGCCAATACAATTTGATTTAGCCGAATCGTCATAGGCATAAGTTACGCTCGTTGATTTGGATTGAAGGCGATTAATAGCGTCGTATTGAAAAGTTATACTTTGTCCTTTAGCGTCTATCTGAGTAACGAGATTCCCGACTTTATCATAATAATATTGCCATGATTTTCCCGCAAACCCACCCATGTCAGGGTCGGTCATTGATATCTTGCGGCCAAGCGTATCATAATCCATATGGACGTGATTGCGCGGGTTTGAACTATCGTAGGTGTCAGTAAGATTACCGAGAGTGTCATAGACATAGTCCGTCAGGTCGCCTGTGTCTTCTTCAGCTTCCACTGCCCTCCCATAAGCATCTTTTGTCTGCCTGATGTGCTGACCATTTTCATTTATCGCTTCTATTGTATTTATGCCATAAATGGTATAGCTTACCTTATTGTCAGGCCGGATCGTCTTGACAAGCCTGCCCATTGCGTCATATTCATAGCTAACACATGGGGTCGAATTTTGTGGCGGTATGTAGGCATCGTTCGGGGTCGGCACATTGATATAGTTAGGCAAATACTTCTTTATAACCTGGCCGCGTGAATTATATTGCATTTCACCAGACACAATATGTTTTGCTACGCCCTGATATTCCGCCTCGACGCGCGATAGGATCTGCCGGCCAAGACCGTCGACGAAACTGAATGCCTTCGCATATTTTCCGTCGGCCACCTTGGTTGTCGAAGTCATCTTGACCGGCCTCGAAATCAAATCATACACGTATGTCACTTCCGAAATGTTACCCGGCCCCATAACATGATACAGCCTGCCGAAAGTGTCATACTGTGAGGTTGTTACCTGACTATCTGGATCCGTAGAGGTTAGAATTTTGCCTGTTGCTTTATTATAGGTAAACTGCTGTGTATGGCCGAGCACATTTTGAATAGTTATCGGAAAAGTCTTTGTCGGGTCATATGCGGTGATAGTGGTATTGCCGCGAGCGTCTTTGACCGTTTCAACGTTACCGGTAGGATAATAGGTAAATTCTGTTGTCGGATTATCGGCAGAGCCCCACTGAAGTGTATCCCCTATCCGTCCAAGCCATTTCTCCTCTCTTTTCAAACCGCCGTCCGGATAATATTCATATTTTGTAGAGGCGACGATATTGCCTGCAACGTCTTTAATGTCACTTTCTTGGGGCTTTGAGAGTATCCATTTTGCGATATCATAATAATAGGTAACGTGGGCTTCCTGCTCATCACCTGTCACATCGAGGAAACCCCAGTTCTTCACATTAATGGCGTTACCGTAATCATCATAAGTAAACGTTGTCTTGGAGCTTTTACTCGCTCCTGTATTCGGATCATAGGCGGTAGAAGTCTTCTCGAATAGATATGGATAATCGACAGTATCGCTGAAGAGTTTCTGGTCCCGCCAATCATACGATACTTGCGAATATATCTTTTCATATTTGTCCCGCACAACCTCTTTCGAGGGCCTTCCTTTATATATATCGTCCTGATTGAAATATGTCTCTTTGTAGCTTCCCTCGGCGTCTATCACTTTAACGTAGCCGAATCCGCGGAATTCGCGCTGTGTAGTGTCGAAAAATCCGTCGCGATAAAAGTAATTCGTCGTGTAACTAGAGCCGAGGCCGTCTGATTGCGTAACGGTGGAAACAACGCGTATCGAGAAAGGAAGCGCGGGAAGCCCGTTAGTACCGTTATTTTCGTATGCGGCCGAATCTTTATATGTTATTGTTGTCGTGCCGCCTATGCCGTTATCTATCCCGACGAGAAGGTCCGGATATTTTGAATGGTGGAGTTTGACTGTCCATTCGTGTGTACTCTTATCAAAGACCGCCACGTCAAAAAGGCCGTCACCGTTAAAGTCGCCAGTTATAAATGTTCCCGTTACCGAGTCAGGTATTCCTGTCTGGTAGTTATATGGCTGGCCGTTATTCAGATTAAACTTTGTGCCGTCCGATATGGCATATTTTATCGACCACTGGCCGTTTTCCGCTACCATGTAGCCGATGTCAGTAAGGCCGTCACAGTTAAAATCTCCCAAAATAGGATCGTTGTTAGCGCCAAAACCGGTCAGCCAATCCATAGTATCGCCGAACCTGTCGCCTTTTGAGAGCGTTACCGCCCACCTTCCTGCGGATTTATTAAATAAACATAGGTCTGTCAGGCCGTCTCCATTAAAGTCAGCCACTATCGGCATGAAATCGCTTATGGAGGTATGACTGCCATCCTTGATCCAGTTCTCCATGGTCGATACGGCAAGATTAGCGCCTGTAAGTCCGACATAAAGTGAAGTGTTGCTATCAACGCGTATCTGGCCAACATCGGTAACACCGTCACCGTTAAAATCGCCGGTAAAGGTTGCATAATGCCAGTCGTTTTGCAGATTACCGGCGCTCGTGCTTCGCCAATTTGTAGTTTGGGCGTCAAAACCCGTACCGGTCGACAGTGCTAACATTATATATGCGCCTGCGCCGTTAGAAGTCGGTACGCGTACAAAAGCAGCGTCCGTTCTGCCATCGCCGTTAAAATCGTTCGTTATCGGATAACAATAACTGTCGTTATTGCCAAATCCGCTCGATATCCAGTATTCGACAGGACCGAACGTTCCATCTCCATTAGAAAGCTGAACTTTCCAGATGCCGAGAGCCCTGTTATAGTAACCGAGGTCTGCCAGGCCATCCCCGTTAAAGTCTCCCGATGTCGGGAAATATGCGTCGGATGAAGAGTTCTCATCGACATTTATCTTTAATGAATCTGTTGCTGTGTTTGGGGACCCCGAAACGCCTACCTCTGTCACAACTGCATCGATCGTGTGGCTTCCGATATTTGCTATCGAAATGTTTTTCGAAAAGGCCTGGCCGTCGAGCAGGATATTATCGCATCCCGAGATTGCAGAGCCGTCCATTTTAAGCGTCAGTTTTAACTGATCTCCATTAGGATCCTGCGCCAAAAGGTAAACGGTAAAAGTTTCATTCGCCGCCGGACTTGTTTTGTCCGCGTATAGCTGGACGAGCGGCGGTGCGTTGACAGGGTTGACGATAACTTTGACATTGCTTGTTGTGCTCAAGTCGCTATCCGACGCGGTTACGGTGAAATTATACGTGCCCGCGTCTTTATACGTCGTCTGCCAGCCTCCGTCCGCGTCAAGCGGCGCCGGATAAGAAATGATAACATTGTCTCCGTCCGGATCATGCGCAACTACGTTTAACTTGACGAGGTCACCCTCGTTGACAGTTATATTTGGGATCGGATCTATCGCAGGAGGACGATTGACATTTTTGACAATAACATTTAAGGTGGCCGAGGCTTTGAGTGTTCCGTCTGAAACGGTCGCAGTTACCTTATATGTGCCTGCGTCATTATATGTGGTCTGCCATTTGCCTGTATCGTCGAGCGGCGAAGTGTAAGTTACGGTAAGAACATTGCCATCCGGGTCGAATACGGTAGGTGTCACCTGGACAAGCTCATTCTCCTTCACGGTAATGTCGTTAATGGGATAAATGATGGGCCGGTTGTTTCCCTGTCCCTTGACAACTAATGCCACAAAATTACTCTTGGTACTATTCAGATTTGCGTCAGTGGCGACAAATCTAACGAGTTCGGATCCGGAAAAGCCCGTGACTTGAGTAAAGCTCGCGATGTGTGAGTGGGGATCGATAACAACCGCTATATTTGAATTCCCCTCTACCTGATAAGTAAGAGGCGAACTGTCGGGGCTTAAAAAGAACGTATCGAGAGAGATCAATACAGGACAGGGCTGTTCTTTATCCCATACTATCCTCATATTCGCGTCGGGTATTAACGATCTGAATATCGGGGGATTTGAAGCGACCGCATTTATGTAGCCAAGCGAGACTTTGTAATTGGCACTTTCGGCATTTCCTATGGCGCTCTCCGCGGCATTCGAGTACGGGATCACCGTAGTTGCGCCTGCATTATTGCCTCCGCCCGACGAGACAGCGTTTTGGTTTACTTTGAAGTTCGCGCTCTCCATCGCAAAAACTTCAGAGAGGGGCGTAACGAGCGCTATATGCGCAACAATCAATAGTCCTGATAATAGTCTTTTAAGTATAGCCATTTTTACTCTATCGTCTGATATGTGAATTTTTTCGGCGGAAGCGAATTACCCGACGCGTCAAAAAGAGTGACCTGAGAGAGAAGCGAACGATTGGTATCGCTGCTTGTTATATAAGTAAGCGCATATCGCCAGACAAGCGCACCGTCCACATTTATCTGGACTTCTTTCAGTCTCTCTGCGGTCGCTATCTGCCAGCCGGTCCGGTTATTATATGTAATATCCGGGCGGCCTGTTTCGTAAACAAAATCTACTTCTTTATCCGCGGAAAACACCGGCGCGACAGAGTCGTTAACCGTATAATTTACTTTCGATAGGTATATTTGCCCGGCGTCTTTTTCATAAGTAAATAAGACCCATTCCCATACACATCTTCCACCCTATCCAGGAACCATTCGAAGGTTTTGGTGCCGTCGCTGTTTAATATTCTTGAAGCTACAGAAGAGCCGAATGTATATTTAACGCCTGCCTTATCCCAAACTGTCCATTTCGAATTCGCGGAGTCAAAGACGTATTTCATGAACCCGGTCTCTATCTTCTGCCGGTATTCACTGCTCACGGCATTGATCAGTACGAGATCCCCGTTCGAGCCGTTTGAAGAAAAGACGAACGTATCCGTGGCATCGTATTTAGGCATCCCTTTCTTGGCGGAACGCTGGATACTGGAGGAGGTTAACCCCCACCCCACGCCGCAAACACCGTCAGGATTATTACTCGAATAAGAAAGCCCGAGGCTCGGCTGCATATTCTTCCTCCCGGGAGGAACTACGATAGGAACGCCGGCCGTAGCACTGCCCGTAGCAAGGTCCGTCTGGAATGATTCGCTTAAAAGAGGCGAGAGTGAAGCGCCTTTCCCGACTGACCCGGAATCTATCTCCTCCGGGGTCGACTCAACATTCATGAGAGAGGCTGTAGCAGCTGCAGGGGCAGCCGTCTTCGAAGTTGCCGTCTGCTTGGAGGTTTGGGTTTTGACAGACGCCGCATCCTTTTTTGACACCGATTCCTTCAGAACCGGCGCAGTTTTTAGAACCGGAGCGGCATTAACATTCGCGACGAGCGTCATCGTTATCAAACCTATAATCGCGATTATCTTTTTCATAATTTTCGCGTTCCTTTAATACTGCAGCTGCGGCGTGTCGAGCGCTTTTCTGGCAAGATATACTTCCATATTGCCGGAGGCCTCATTGCCCCACGCATCCTTTGCATAAATTACGGCCTGTTGTATGCCCGGCGTCCCAGAAGCTACCGTCCAGTTAAAATTCGCACTGCTGCTCCAATCGCTTATTATCTGGCCACCAACTACTATCTTATATTGGATGGCATCTCCTTCCGGATCGGACGCGTTAATATTAAACGGCATGGTGGCGCCAATTTCAAAGACACTTCCATCAGAAGGCGTAATGCTAATTATAGACGGTGCCGACTGGACCAGTGTTACACCGGCGCTTGAGCTTATATTACTCCATAATCCCGCGCCATTTCTGGCCTTAACACTGAAATAATAGCTATGGTTCTTTATTAACGATAAACCTGCGGCCGTCACTTCCGTTGCAGCGCCCGTTGAAGTCCAATCGCGGATCATCAACCCGCCGGCAGTGCTATCGCTGATGCGATACTGATATTCCGCGATGCCGGACTCCGCATCCTGAGCCGACCATCTGGCATGCAATTGACTGACTGAGTTCGAATTGGGCCCATCTGTCACAACAGGGCCCATAGACGGTGGGGTCGTATCGAGATATATGTGGGCCTGAGAATTCGCGGTGAGAACGCTTACGTTGTTACTATTATCCATGGCCCACGCGTAAAGAGCCTTCAGTCCGTCGCCACCCGTAGTAATAGTATATGCGATGGGCCTCGCGCTTGAGCCGCTTGTATTAAAATCGGCTGCGATAGGCTGAGTCTGCGTTTCGGTTATGAGCCATTTCGCTACAGTGCCCGCGGCATCGTAATCGGCCATCGTAACATTCACTGTCGGTGAAGCGGTGTAGCCGGGAATCGGACTATCGGGATTATTAACCGTAAATCCGGTAATTACAGGCGGGGCGGTGTCGGTGAATAAGGCATGCTTCGCTTTTTCTATCCGGGCATCCTGCATGAAAACATTCCAGAGTAATCCGGAACGATAATTTTCTATCATCAATGCCATCGGACCAAGGTCTATCCCGACAGAAAGATTGCTAAACTGGCCCAGGTTATTAAAAGAATCGTATGGGCCATAAGCTCCCCATATAGTTGTAAAATAATCTTTATAATAATGTTCCAGTGCCTTATACGATGGATTACTTGATAGCCCTTCCGGCGTTTCGTCCCCTTTCATGAAGGGTAGTGCAGAGATAGCTCCGTGAGGAGGCACCGTGCCGTCGTAAGCAGGCTCTCCTCCCGAGGGCGGTACATATTCGCGCGGAAGCGCGCCGTTCATTCCAAAATACGTTTTGTCCGGACGGAAGCAGGCGGAGAGGCCCCAGCTGTTAGGCCCATATGAACTGTACTGGCCGGCATTATCGATGCAGAACTGCCTGTTAGCACGAGCCGCAGCCATAGAGTTATCCCACCAGTTTACGGGGATCGGGTATCTGGCGCCGGGTACATTTGACGGCATATCCTCGCCCAATTTTTCGAAATCAAACCAGCAATGGGCCAATATATAGGTAACTAGCGAACCGCTGTAAGAATTATAGAGATCGAATGTTTCCCCTCCAGGGCTGATGTAGCTATTTTTAACGCGAGGGAACGCATAATAGCTTTCCTGAAACTGGGCATTCAACGGATTGGATGCTATGGCAAGAAGACTTACAAGCAAAGTTTCGTCACCCGGCCTGTCCCATGTCTGTTGTATCATCCCCGCCTCCGGGCTCCAGCCGTGATAAAATTGCTTATTAGCGGGATTCAGAAAATAGGTCCAATCCACCGCATTGAATATAGCGATCGCCTTGACTTGGATATCACCGCCAAAGTATTGCCCTGCCGTCAGTACGCCTGACAGCAATATAGCCATATCTACGGTAGAAACTTCCGAGTTTACACTCATCTCCCTTTTGCCGTACCAATCGATGAAATGGTAGAAGAAACATTTTTTGCCGTAAAGATTTTCGTTTGTCGATTGTTTATTCTGAATACTTATGAGCGTGTCCAGCGTAGCGCTTACCCTCTTGGCGGCGGCCGCTGGCGTCAAATGCCAATTAGGGGTGGTATTATATCGGCTAGCCATGACACAGAGTGCGCTTAGGCCAAAACCGGTAGCCGCGATGCTTGCGTAGTTACCGCATGTTACGTCTTTTACAAGACCGTATGAGACATCATAGGTAAGGATCTGACCGTAAAAATAGTCGCATGCCAGGGCTTCGGTCTCGTCAAGAAGGGCATCGGCTGTTTGCTGTATAGGCGGTGACGAAGAAAGCGAGACTGCAACGTTATTGCTTTCTCCAGAGTCTGTAATAACTTTTAGCGTTCCGTTATTAGGCAGAATAATACCGCTATTGTGCCGTACTATAAGAACATCGGTTGCGTTTACCTTACCATCCCTGTTTAGATCGTATCTATTCGATTCAGCTGCCCGGCTAAAACCTGTCAGATTCCCGAATACTACAGCCTCGTCCCCGGTATCAGTTACACCGTCTTCGTTAACGTCGCAATCAGGTATTACGCATGTAATAGAGGTATCCGCCCAGGTCTTGACGATGGCGCTTATCGTTCCATTCAGCGATATTTGAGAACTTCCCTGCGCGGATCCAAGATTTGAACCTGTGATATTAACCACATATCCCTGGGCAACTTTTTGGACTACGGCAGAATCTATCAAAGGCGGCTGCGCTGCAAAGACAAAAACAGCATAAGAAGGAAATACGGAAAATAAAAAAATCCCGGCCACTAGCGCCGAGATTGTTTTAAATGGTAACTTTATTTTATTTGGTAAGATCACGGTGAGCTCCGAAACGTTATCGCCAAGCAAAATAAGTATATCATCACTTTACTTTTTTGTCAAGTTTATTTTGATTTTTTATCAAATTCAGGAAAGTGCGTATCTATCTTGACAAATCATCAAATAGACAGTATACTTGTTCCATAAAAAGGAGCTTTTACCCATGCAAGTAGGAGAAATAATAAATAAATTCAGGGAAGAGAAGAAGATGACTCTCATCGAGCTCGCTCAGAGGTCCGGTGTCGCACTCGCTACCCTTAGCAGGATCGAGAACTGCAAGATGACCGGCACGCTTGAATCGCATATGAAGATCGCCGCCGCACTTGATATGGCCCTCCCCGAACTTTACAAAGACCTCGGACACTCAAAGAAGGAGGTCGAAGTCCAGACGAAGAAGGCGCGCACCGACGTATTTGTTCATGCTAAGAGCGCATCCTCAGAAATGCTCGCCTCAAGGGTGCTCGACAAGAAGATGATGCCTGTCCTGATAAAGATAAATAAGAGCGGTGCCACTCACAAGGAGGAGACAAGGCTGGGTATCGAGAAATTCATATACGTCCTTGACGGGAAGATCGAGGCTAATATCGGGGATGAAAAATATAATTTAAATAAGGACGATACACTATACTTCGAATCATCCCTTCCACACTATTTTAAGAACATGGGATCAGGAGAGGCGCGTTTGATCTGCGTAACATGTCCGCCAACACTATAGGAGAAACACATGCGAAGATCGATACTTATATGTGACGATGAAGAAGGGATACGAGAGTCTCTTAAACTTATCCTGGAAAAAGACCACGACCTTGCTTTCGCCGAATCTGGCGATGACGCCATCCAGAAAATTAAAGCAAAACCTATTGATATCGTGATCCTCGATGTGAAGATGCCCAAGAAAGACGGGCTCGCGACACTTAAGGAGATAAGAAAGATTAATCCATCCCTGAAGGTAATTATCGCTACAGGCTATAAGAGCGCGGACATTGCACAGGANNTCGAGGCATTACAACTTGGCGCGTCTGATTACATTATAAAACCGTTCAACAGAGACGTTATTAAAAAAACCGTCGAAAAGCTGGCTTTATAAATAACATGAAATCTTACTTCGTAAAATCCCACCTGGCATAGTTGTCCGAGAGCATAAGGTCGGCTTCGAGCGCAGGAAACTCCTCGTTTAAAACCTCCCTCACCAGTATACCTTCGCTGTAGACCAGGTCAACGGCCTTGGAGTATTCCTGATCACCTATGAGATTTCTTACTTTCGAGATTAAAGATTTTGTAACGAGGTTAATCAAGTACCTGCGGGT